>JAZKRS010000009.1:0-61159 GCA_036626435.1 Haloarculaceae archaeon
GGGCTGGTTCCCAGTGCTCGCCGCCGTTGGTGGCGTCGCAGGCGGGGTTTGGATCGGTCGAGTACTTCGCCGTCACGGCCGACACCTCCCATCGTCGCGAGCGGGACAGTCTTGATCGACATCTTCGATTTCGAACCCACAGAAGTCGCACACAAGCGGCTCGTCAAGCGGGTTCTGCAGGTCGGAACTCACGCCGACCACCCCGCAGTTAAACAACCGACTTTTGTTCTCTGAGAGCGGCCAGGAATTTGGGACGAGGCGCTCTCTGAAGCCAGTAATTTTGCTCTCGGAGGAACTGCGATGGGACCGCCGAGATTCGAACTCAGGTCCGACGCACCCCATGCGCCGAGGATACCGCTACCCTACGGTCCCGCATTCCACGGGAGGGATGTCCGGGGATTAAGCCCTTCGATTCAGGCGGGCGCGACGAGCTTGTACAGATGTCCGGACGTGGCGTCTGTGGCCCGTTCGGTCACGTACACGGCGCCGTCGTGGACGGCAGGCGTCCCGGTGACCCAGCCCTCGGGCTGGGTGAACGACCACCGCTGCTCGCCGGATGTGACGTCGACGGCAAACAGCGCGTCCGAGTACGACCCGGTCAGGACGGTGTCGCCGACGACAGTCGGCGATCCGACGACCATACCGCCGGTGTCGAATGTCCACCGGCCCTCGCCGGTTGTCACATCCATCGCGTGGATGTGGTGGTCGTGGCTGCCGATTATCAGCGTCTCCGACGCCGGATGTACAGCGGCGCCGGCCATCACCTTGCCGTCGGCGCCGTATCTCCAGACTTCGGCAAGCGTCTCGGCGTCGACGGCGTAGACGGTGCCGTCCCAGGAGCCAAAAATCGCCGTCCCGTCGTACATGCAGATCGGTCCCTTGATCGCGCCGTCAGTCTCGAAGCTTCCACGAAAGTTGCGGCTGTCGAGATCCCAGACGTACAGCGAGCCGTCGTTACATCCCGCAGCGAACGCCCGGGTGTCGGTGTCGATGCCAGTGATCGAGTGAGCATGATTGGTCATACGGTTGTCCTCCCAGCGGATCGCACCCGTGGCGGCGTCGAGCGCGACCATCCCGCCGCTGGGGGTGTAAAACTCCGTGGCGACGTACACCAGGCCGTCGTAGTAGACGGGGCTCGACCCGATGGCGTCCGACACCTTCGTCCGCCAGACTGTCTCACCGGTCCGGGTGTCGAAGGCGTAGGCTGCGCCGTCGTAGCCCGCGGTGAAGATGAAGTCCCCGACGATCGCTGGCGTCGAGTGAGTTCCTCGCGTGGAAGGGAACAGCGAGACCGCCCAGAGGCGCTCCCCGTCCGGGTCGAAGGAGTGGACTGTCCCGGTGTCGCCGGGGGTGATAACGGCTCCGTCGTAGTACAGCGGGGAGGACTTGGCGGCTGTGTGGTCGCCCTTGTTGATGCCCGGGATCGACCACGCCAGTTCGACGGCGTCTGGGACGGACTCCTCTGGCCAGTAGCCGCTCCGCTCGATGTCGGCACGGAAAAGTGTCGCGGGGCGCTCCGGCAGCGACTCGCTCTCGGAGGTCGGTTCGTCGACTCGCTCCGGCGGGGACTGAGGCGCGACCGTCAGACAGCCGGCCAGCGCACTGGCTGTCGTCGCCCCACTCGCGCCGAGAAACGCCCGGCGCGAGAGATGACCGGGCATGGACGCCTCCTCGGGAGTCTCGGACATGGGACGCAGTTGCCCCAAAGCCACGTTAACACTTTCGCCACCGCCCGGACCCCGCCCTCATAGTGATTGCTGTAACGGTTTACCGTTTCGACCGCGTCACATTCTGCGGTCGATCCGGTAATGGCTTACAGCAATCACTATCAGACCAGCACCCGTTCGAGATCAACTGCGATCCCCGACTCCGCGTCGAGGTCACCGACGAACCGGCCGATGCAGACGGCCGCGCCATCGGGTGTATAGCACGCCACGAGTTCGCCATCGCCGGACGGAGCCTGGTCCCGGTCGCCGGTGACCTCGGCACGCGTCGCGGGTTCGACGTCGAGGACGCCGGGTGCGTAGACGGGTGCCCCGTTGGCGACTTCGCGTGCGGCGCTCCCGGCGATCGTCACGCGTGGGAGGGCGACGAGGGCCCGCTCTGCTGGTTCGACGACCGACTGGAGGGCGTCGGCGTCGCCGGCCGCCCAGAACGCGAGTGCGTCGACGAGGTCCTCCATCGTTGACAGCGTCGTATCGTCGAAGGTCCCGGTCGCAGTCCTGCGGAGGTCGCCCATGTGCGCGCCGGTGCCCAGCGCCAACCCGAGGTCGTGACAGAGCTTCCGGACGTAGGTGCCCGACTCACACCTGATTCGGAGCAGAACCTGCCGCTCCCGTCTATCGAGGAGCTCTATCCCGTAGACTTCGCGGGTCCGAAGCGCCCGGCTGACGGCGCTCTTGCGCGGCGGCTTCTGGAGGAGCGTCCCCTCGAAGGTGGCGAGCGTCCCCTCGAAGTCCGCCGGCGCCGGGCCGTGGAGTTCGAGGACGGCGACGTACTCCTTTCTGCTGTCGTCGAACACCTGGGCACACCGGACCGCGTCGCCGAGCAACAGCGGCAGGGAGCCGGTCACCTTCGGATCCAGCGTTCCGCCGTGTGCGACCCGGTCGATTCCGCGCGCGTGCCCGCACTCTTCGAGAGTCTCGGAGACGCGGTCCCGGACCCAGCCCGCGACCTGGTGGGAGGAGGGGCCCGGCGGCTTGTCGAGGTTGACGACCCCGAAGGGGAGAAGATCCGCGGGTGACCGTTCGGCGGGTGGGTCGCGGGGCGCCATCACTCGAAGTCGTACCGGACGCCCGTGACGGGAATTTTTCCCTCGTCGTCGGCCGGGTCGTAGTTCCCGACAGCGTCGAGGACGATATCGACGACACCTTCCGGGCTCCACCGGGCCGTGTTGAGCACGAGGTCGTATATCCCCAGGTCGTCGATGTCGATTCCGTAGTACTCCTGGTAGCGGAGCGCCTCGCTCTCGGAGCGGGCCCGCGTCTCCTCCCGGGCCTGCTCGGTCGCCTTCTCCTCGCGGTCGGCGATACGGGTCGTGCGGACGTCGAGGGAGGCGTCCAGCCAGACACGCAGGTCGGCGTAGTCGGCGGCCATCCATCCCGCGAGCCGGGATTCGAGGACGAGGTCGTCGCGCTCGCGGGCGGTCGTCCGCAGGCGCTCGTCGAGATCGCGGTCGATCGCGTCCTCCTCCTCGGCGAGCCTGTTGAGTTCGAGCGGCGTGAGGTCCCGTTCGGCCGCGATCTCCCGGAAGATGTCGCCGCCGGAGACGTGCTCGTAGCCCAGCTGGTCCGCGAGATCAGCGGCAAGCGTGCTCTTGCCGCTGCCAGCCGGTCCGGAGACGGTGATCAGCATATCTCACGTCGGGCGGTCGGACTAAAAGAGGTTGCGAGTTTAACCCGTCGGCGAGGTCTGGACGTTCAGCGCCTTCCGGAGGATCTGATTGAACCCCATCGAGCACAGGAAATACCAGATGAGCCAGACCTGGATCGGCCCCAGGACCGCAGACTGCCAGGAGTTCACCTCTCCGAGGAGCGGCAACACCATGACGGGCTCGGCGGCCGTGATCCCGACGTCCAGCACCATCCAGTACAGCCAGAGGAACACGGGGATGGTCAACAGCATGATCCACACCATCGGGCGGAACTGCGCCTTGAACATGCCCGCGTTCTCTGACATCATCTCCATCTGTTCCTCGCGAATGCGCTCCAGTTCCTCGTCGTCGCCGCGTTCCTTTGCCTTCTTCCGGCGCTCGCGGAGGTCCTTGTTCTTCTCCTGGTAGTCGCCCATGATGCTCGTGTCCATCAGCGCGTCCTGGAGGATGGTGGTGTACATCCCCGTCAGCATCGCCAGCACCATGATGACGATGTAGAATGGCAACGCCGACTCGAGCGGTCCCATGGCGATGTCGATGACGGAGGCGATCTGGGCCCGGAGGGACTGGATCGAGTACGCCAGAAACATGCCGAGCACGCCGACAGCGGCGATCTTGTCGTACTTCGTCCAGTCCTGGCCGCCGTCACTCGAACTTTCGGGGTCGCTGTCTTCCAGAGCCTCGCGCACGCCCTCGGGGTCGTCGACGACGAACCCGCTGCCGCCGGCGTCGACGAGCAGCCCCTTCTCGATGAGCCGCCCCCACTGGCCACTCGTGAGGTCATCGCTGACGTCGCTCCAGGTGACAGTCCCCTGCTCATCGGCGACATCCAGGACGACCGAGAGCGCCTCGGCCATCTCCTCGCCTTCGCGGGCGAGGTCGTCTACTTTCTGCGCTGTCCGTGGCATTACTCGTCCCTTAGACGATCCGTAGTAATCAACCTTTTACTCCACGCGCTCGTCGATCGCGGCCTCGATGGCCGTCCAGACGCCGTCGAGTGACTGCTCGCCGTCGATCTCGACGAACGCCTCGTGATCGCCGTAGTGCTCGATGACGGGTCGGGTGTTCTCCGCGAAGACGTCCAGCCGGTTCTCGACGGACTCGCGCTGGTCGTCCTCGCGCTGAATCAGTTCGCCGCCACACTCGTCACAGACGCCCTCCTCGGCGGGCTGGTCGAACTCGACGTGGTAGTTGGTCCCACAGTCGCTACAGACTCGGCGGCCGGTGAGGCGGTCGATCAGCTCCTCGCGGCCCACCTCGAGCGAGAGAATGACGTCGAGGTCGGTCATCCCCTCGAGTGTCTCGGCCTGATCGAGGTTGCGCGGATAGCCGTCGAGGACGAACCCGTCGGCCCGGGACAGCGCCTCGTCGACGATCGCGTCGACCACCTCGTCGGGCACGAGATCCCCCGCCTCCATGTACTCGCGGGGGGTGTCGTACTCGGTGTCCATGTCGCTTATGTCCATGTCCTTGTTCGCCCGGAGCGCGTCACCGGTCGTGACGTGTTCGACGTCGTACTCCTCGGCGATGTTGGCGCTCTGAGTCCCCTTCCCGGCACCCGGCGGCCCGAGAATCAGGATGTGTGGTCCACTCATGTGGGTTCGTACCGCTGTGGGGGTTAAATGATTGTCCAAACGCGCCGCGTCGTCACTCAAGTGGCGCCGAAAACAGCGACCGACCGGGATTGGACCCGCGTCGAACCATCACGACGGCGTTGCTGGCGCCCCGCTGGACGTCTCTCGCGGTCGACCCGAAGACAAACTGTCTCAGCCGCCCCTTGCGGGGCGCACCGATGACGGTCACGTCGTAGTAATCCGACTCCTGGCTGATCGTGTCTGCGACTGGCCCCCCCTCGATGATACGGCTATCCGTGTCGACGCCTTCGAGACGCCGGGTCGCAGTCTCTACGAGCGAGTCCGGCTGTTCGATGGCGTCTTCGGTACGCACGTAGAGGAGTTCGACCCAGGCATCGTGGGCATCCGCCAGTGCGCCCGCCGCGTCCACGACGCCGCCGGAGTGTTTCCCGCCGGCGATCGGCGCGAGGATCGACGAGATCCTGGGTGCCTGATAGTCGCTGGAGACCGTCAGGACGTCACAGCCGACGCGCTTTGCGACCCGGCTGTCGATACCCTGCTCGCCCCCGTTGGGCAGGATGACAGCGTCGACGTCGTACCTGTCGACGGCGGTGGTGATAGCCCGTGTACGGGTCCCGGCGGAGACGACGCCCCCGTCGACCGGGGACGCAATCGCGCCCCGTTCGCGGGCGTCGAGAAGTTCGTCCACCATTTTCCCCGGGGACTGGCCGGGTCCGGACTCGCCAGTGTCGGTGGCGTCGACGCGGGTGACGACCAACCGCGCCCCGTACGTCTCCGCGATAGCGGTCGCGACGTCGAAGCTGTTCCCGGCCTTCGAATGCCACGCCGGGTACAGCACGCACCTGGAGCAGTCAGGCTGTGAACGCGCGAGACCCCCCGCTCGGTTATCCCCATCGACATCGCCCATCGCCCAGAACAACCGGTTGGACGATAATAAAACGCCCGGGAGCAATTTCCAAAGCCCTTAGCCCCCGTCCTGCCAACCCACTGGCAATGGACCACCTGCTCGTGCGCGCCGCCCGCGGGGAACGCACAGAGCGCCCGCCGGTCTGGCTGATGCGCCAGGCGGGCCGACACATCCCCGAGTACCGCGAGATACGCGAGGAGTATTCCTTCCTCGAAGCCATCAAATCGCCGGAGATCGCCGCGGAGATCACGCTCCTGCCCTGGGAGTACTACCGCCCCGACGGGCTCGTGATGTTCTCGGACATCCTGACCGTCCTTGAGCCGCTGGGGTTCGACTACCACATCGAGAGCGGCGTCGGGCCGGTCGTCGAGAATCCCATCGAGGGCCCCGGCGACTGCGACCGGAGCCACGACGACGTCCCCCGCGAACTCGACTACGTCGGCGAGGTGCTCGCCCGACTGGACGACCGCGTCGGGTCGGAGACTGGCATCATCGGCTTCGCGGGCGGCCCCTTCACGCTCGCCTCCTACGCCGCCGCCGGCGGCCCCTCCCGGACGAACATGCCCCTCCGGAAGCTCCGCGCCAGCGACCCCGACGCCTTCCGGACGCTGCTCTCGGCGTTTGCCGACGTCGTGCGGGAGTACCTCCAGTTCCAGATCGAGAGCGGCGCCGACGTCGTCCAGCTGTTCGACACCTACGCCGGGGCGCTCCCGCCAGCGGACTACCGGGAGTTCGTGTTGCCGCTGCACCGCGAGATCCTCTCCGGGCTCGACGCCCCCTCGATCATCTTCGTCAGGCGGATGGGTGGCCGGCTCGGTATGCTGGCAGACAGCGGCGCCGACGTCGTCAGCCTCGACTGGACAGTGGGCATGGCGGAGGCGCGCGAACAGCTGGGGGAGATTCCGGTCCAGGGGAATCTCGACCCCTCGTATCTGTTCGGCGATCCCGCGTTCGTCCGGGAACAGACTCGCGACGTTATCGAGGCCGCCGGCCCCGCGGGGCATATACTCAACCTGGGCCACGGCGTCAACAAGGACACCCCCGTCGAGAGTGTCAGGGCGTTCGTCGAGACGGCGAAGTCTATCGACCGGTAGGTCTTTTGACGCTCGCACACCTCCCCCGACCATGCGAGCAGCAGTCCTGCGATCCTACGGTGATCCCCTCTCGATCGAGGATATCGACCCACCGACGCCGGCGCCGGACGGCGCGGTCGTGGCCGTCGAGGCCTGTGGCATCTGCCGGAGCGACTGGCACGCATGGATGGGTCACGGCGAGTGGAACGACGACCAGGTCGAGCCCGGACAGATACTCGGCCACGAGCCCGCCGGGCGTGTCGTGGCGATCGGCGAGCGCGTCGACTCGCTAACGGAAGGCGACCGCGTGGCCGTCCCGTTCTGTCTCGGCGACAGCGACTGCCCAGAGTGTCGCAACGGGCACGGAAACGTCTGCGAGGACGGGTGGGCACTCGGGTTCGAGCGCGCGGCCCAGGGTGCCTTCGCCGAGCGCGTCCACGTACCGAGAGCCGAGTACAACGCAATCACGCTTCCCGACGCCGTGTCCTTCCAGGACGTCGCGGCGCTGGGCTGTCGGTACGCGACCGCGTACCACGCGCTCGCACACCGCGCCGACGTCGGCGGCGGGGACCGGGTGGCCGTCCACGGGTGTGGCGGGCTCGGCCTCGCGGCCGTCGAGATCGCGACCGCCCTGGGCGCGTCGGTCGTCGCCGTGGATATCCGCGAGGAGGCGCTCGACCGCGCTCGGACGGTTGGGGCAACTGCGACAGTTGACGCCTCGGCCCGCGAGGACGTCCCCGCGGCGGTCCGGGAGACGAGTGACGGCGGCGTTCACGTCTCCGTCGACGCGCTCGGGCGTGCCGAGACGTGTCACAACAGTATCCGGAGCCTCCGGACGCGCGGGACCCACGTCCAGGTCGGGCTGACAACCGAGGAGGAACGTGGGAAAGTCGCGATGCCGACCGACTACATCACACGCTGGGACCTGTCCGTGCTGGGATCACGCGGGATGCCGCCCTCGCGGTACGACGAGTTGCTGCGGATGATCTCGGCGGGAACGCTCGATCCCGGGCAACTCGTCTCGCGGGCTGTCGCCCTGGCGGATGTCTCGGACCGCCTGGCTGCGATGACCGGCTACGAGACGTCAGGGGTGGAGGTCGTCACCGAACTCTGAGAGTTACCGATCATTCATCCGCACCTGCTTTTCTCTCTCACACCGCGCACAGACGCTCACCCGGTATGGCTCCCTCGAGTAGGCTGCCCTCTCCGGGTCGGGGTTCTCCTCTCGGATCTCTATCGACACGTGGTGTGGCGTCTCGCGCTGACAACTGGAGCAGTCCTCGAGAATGTGTCTCGGATCGTGGAGCGTATGTGATGGTTTGTCCCCGATCTCGATCATGATTTATCGACTTGTGAGGAGGGGAATAACTTTTTATGTCCAAATATCAGAAATTGAAATAAGAGAACCAAACCGGATTGATTCGGTACGACGGCCCCGGCCGCCGTGCCCGTGGAAGCCACACCGGATGTATCAGTTCAAGCGTTCGATCCGCTCGGCCACCTCGCGACTCTCCCGCACCCGGCTCGGAATCCCCATCCGTGCGGTGTAATTGGTCGCGAGGTGGATTCCGGGGGGCGTCTCCAGGTCCGCGAGCGCGTCCCACGACCGGTCCCAGGCCGGGAACCACCGCCCGTGGGTGCTGACATCGAGAACGCTCGCCTCACAGCCCATCACCGCCTCGAACTCCTGGCTCGCAACCTCACCGATCTCACGCTCGGATCGGTCCAGCATCCCCGGGTCGTGCATACCGCCGAGAAAGACAGTGTAGAGACCGTCGCGGCCGAACATGCTCGCGTTCCAGGACGTTCCCAGCGTGTGCAGGTCCTCGCCGAAGGCGACCTGGTAACCAAAGCCCTCCCGGTCGGCGTCCGCAGTCAGGTGGACCATCGCGAGCGGGTTGTACGTCAATTCAGCGAGCCCTTCCGTCCCCGCGGCAACCTCGTCCAGGAGTTGTGCCGTGACGTAGGCGGGCGTCGTGACGACGACGTGATCGACGGCGTGGGTCACGCCGTCTGCCTCGACGAGGTATCGCCCGCTCCCGTCGGTCGCTGGGGTCGGCGTCTTGGCCGGCTCGTCCCCCGATACGTCGCCAACCGGGCTGACGTCCGTCACCGGCGTCTCCAGTTCGATGCGGTCGGCGTGGGCGTCGTAGAGGGTCCGGGGGAGTTGCTGGTTCCCCTCCTCGAAGGAGATCGGCGGCGCATCCTGGCCCTGCCCGACGCGCTTTCGGAAGGCCTGTAGAAAGCTACCCGTCTTCTGTTCGCGCTCGAGGAGGCTCTCGAGCGCGTAGGCCGCGGGCATCGCTGCGGGGTCTGACCCGTAGATGCCGCCATACAGCGGGCCGATGAACCGCTCGTAGGCCTCGCGACCGAACTTCCGCGTGAAGAGCTCCGCGGCGGTCTCCTGGGGCATCCCCTGGCGGGTCAGGGGCTCTGCCAGCAGACGGAGCTTTCCCCGCCAGGACAGCAGGTCGGTCCGGAGGAACGTCTCGATGTCCAGTGGCGCCTTCCGGAGGCGGCCGTCGGCGTAGACGAAAAGCGGCGCCTCCTCGGCCTCGATGACGGCATCTTCCATGCCCACGGCCCCGATGAGTTCGGAGACGCCAGCGGTTCGGCGCATCCGCTGGGGGCCGACCTCGACGACCCGCCCCTCGACCTGGCGCGAACGGATGACTCCCCCGGGTTCGTCGTCGGCCTCGAAGGTGATGCTCTCGACGCCCAGTTCGGCGAGGTAGTGGGTGACAGCGAGTCCGGTGATACCGCCCCCCACGACGGCGACGCGCATGTCAGTCCTCGGTCGAGGGCGATCCCCCGTCGGCGTGTGGCGTCTCCTGGGGCGCGTTCAGGCACATCGTCCCCGGCTCGTCCCGACACTGGCACTGCCGGTACTGGTAGTACCCGGGGTCGAAGTCCGCGAGGAACGGCTCGACCAGATCCGCGAACACCTCCGGGATTCGCTCGTCGTCGTGGGGGATTGGAACGCGATGGAACTCCAGCCCCTCCTCCTCGGCTTCCTCTCTGAGTTCGACGTCGAGTTCGGAGAGCGTCTCGCTCTGTTCGTGGAGGAAGCTGACCGGCTCGACGACGACCCGCTCGGCATCGACGTCCTCGATCAGGTCCTCGACTTCCGGTTCGGTCCAGGCGATGTTGCGGTTCTCGTGATTCTGGAACCCGATGTGGTAGTCGGCGATTCCCAGGAGCGAGGCGACGACCGAGCAGTACTCGTCGACGTAGATGTCGTAGCGACTCCCCTCCTGCAGGTAGTGTTTCGGCGTCCCGTGGGCAGAGAAGATCATCGCGGTGCCGTCGTCAGTCATGTCGACGCCCTCGCCCTCGGCGAACTCCCGGATGTTCTCGGCGCGGAGCCGGTTGTACGTGGGGTGTTTGTGCCAGCCGGTGATGCCCTGAACTGGGGCGTCCCAGCCTTCCGCCGCGACGGCTTCCTCGAGTTCGTCGAGCGAGATGACGTTCGTCGAGGGGCCACAGAGCGGGTACACGGGAAAGCCGACGAGGCGGTCCATCCCGTCCTCGTGGGCGGTTCGGACGGCGTCGTCGATGAACGGCTCCGTGTACTGCATCCCGCTGTAGGTCCGCACGTCGAACCCGCGTCCGCGGAGCCGCTCCTCCAGGGCCTCGGTCTGGGCTCTTGCCTGTTCGATCAGCGGCGAGCCGCCGATCTCCTCGTACTCCTCGATGAGAGCCGGTGCCCGCCGCTGTGCGAGCTTCCGGGACCGCTCGCGTGCCGCCTCCTCGGAGTCGTATTCTTCGAGGTCGGCGTTCGCATAAAAGATTCGCTCGAGATAGTCGACCACTGCCTCGCGGTCAGGTTCTGACGGTTCGCCGAAGTTCAGCAGGATGACGCCCGTGCTCATGTGTGGCTATTCGGCGAGACACCTGAAAAGCTGTCGTTTGCGGGCCTTATCGCTTGGGGAGGTCGGCGACAAACTCCGCCTCGCCACGCTGTTCAACGCTGTACCCGTCGGCGTCGAAGGCCTCGTGGATCGTCGGGTGGCGCTGGGGTGCCGGCATCTCGCGCAAGTCGAGTGTCTGGGCTGGCATACACGAGGCCTTGACCGCCAGCGTGCGAGGGGGTTGTCCCGAATATATTCGGGAGCACCCATAGCTGGCTGGCGGGACACCCACCAAACATGGCAGGCTTCCTCTCGGGCATCCGCGGCGGAACCGAAGCGGAGTTCGACGCCTACGACGAGTTCGTCCCCGAACACATCCCGGAGCCGGGACCGTTCCTCGCGGACCACGACGTGCTGATTGGTCGCGATCACGCCGCCGTCCACCGCCTCGCGCGGGCTCTCTTCGAGGAGCGGGGCGTCTACGACATGACCTTCGGGTACAACCTCGCGCGGCTGAACCTCGACCGTCGTCATCCCGAGGCGGGCTTCCGATACGCGGTCGAGCGCGAGGACCCATCTGCGCTTCGGGCCGAATTCACGCCGACCACGGAGTTCTGCCCGCAGAGTGACACCCTCGCGATCGGCGCCTTTCGCGCGTTCAACGGCGAGTCCGGCCGCCACGAGTTCGAGGTCGTGAAGGTCCGCGTCGCCGAGAGCCACCACCAGTCGACGGCAATCAATGACGAACTCCGGCAACTGGAATAGCCGTTAGTATCAGCTCAGTGGGTAGCCCACTTGAAAAACCCGATACTGATAGCGAGAATTGCAGCCCCAGTTGGGATGATGAGGTAGAGAACTGGATCGTCGAAGGTACCGACGTTTGCAATGATCTGTTCGAAAAACAGGATAGCCAGAATGACCAATACAAGTTCGACCATCTTGGTTTTCAGTTCACCGGTACTTTCGAATTTGAACCAGTCTGGCCTGATACCCGCGTGTTCGGCTGGTTCGAGGATACTAACGAAGAAATCATAGATGCCAAACGAGAAGATCATGAGGATAATCCCGATGAGAAACGCGTCCAGTGCTTTGACAATCGGCAAGGTCACGCTGGGATTACTGAACTCCGCCTTCAGCAGGATTGCTGTGGCCGCCTTGTATATATGATTCGCACCGACTGCGAACATCATCAGCGCACCGACGAGAGAAATCAGAATCGGAACAATGAGAATAAACCGCATCTTGAAAAACGTGGGCTCGAAGTACTCAACCAACCAGAGTTCCAGATCTGACCGTTCCTCGTCATCGATCTCGAGGGGCCCCCCGGTCAGATCACTTTCGGACTCGCCGGGTTCTTTTGCCATTTGATTGATAGTCAACGAACCGCTACTTGAGGTTTGTGCTAAAACAGGCAGGGTACTCATACTGCCGGCTACCACTTTGTCGATAAGACGAGGAACGGCAGGGCCAATCTTTGTATTCGTGGTCTCAGTACGCATGTATATGGAGGGCGAATCGGACTGGGTCGTGAACGGCATCATCACGATTGCCATCTCCGTCATTATTCTTCCGTTGGCGGCGGGAGTTGTAGACCAACTCGACGCTCTCCTGTTGACCATGGCGATTATGTACGTCATCTATACCACGTTTAGTGGGGAGGCCATCGATCCTCCCAGACCGAAGTAATACTGACGGCTATAACTTCGTGAGCAGAGTCGACCCCACGGGGGGTCTAGCCCTCGGGGCTGTAGTTGGGGGCTTCGTCGGTGATGACGACATCGTGCGGGTGACTTTCCTGCTGGCCGGCCGAGGAGACGCGGACGAACTCCGAGCGCTCCTTGAACTCGGGGAGCGTCTGCGCGCCCACGTAGCCCATCCCGGACTGCATCCCGCCGACGAGCTGGTGGAGCTCCGACGCGAGTGTCCCCTTGTAGGGCGTGGCCGCTTCGACGCCCTCCGGGACGAACTCGTCGTCCTCCTCGCTCTCCTTGAGGTAGCGCTCGCCGCCGCCCTCGCTCATCGCGCCGACCGAGCCCATGCCGCGGTACTGCTTGTACTTCTTGCCGTTCATCGTGATGACGCGGCCGGGCGCCTCCTCGGTACCGGCGAAGTACGACCCGAGCATCACGGCGTCCGCGCCGGCCGCGATGGCCTTGATGGCGTCCCCGGAGTAGCGGATCCCGCCGTCGGCGATGACCGGAACGTCGTGTGCGCTGGCAACGTCCGCCACCTGTGCGATGGCAGTGATCTGTGGCATGCCCGCGCCGGTGACGATCCGCGTCGTGCAGATTGATCCGGGCCCGATGCCGACCTTGACGCCGTCGGCGAAGTCGACGACGTCGCGGGCGGCCTCACGGGTCCCGATGTTGCCGACGACGACGTCCGCCTCGACCTCCGCATTGATCTCGCGGGCGCTGTCGACGACGTTGCGGTTGTGGGCGTGTGCACAGTCGATGAAGACGACGTCCGCGCCGGCCTCGTCTGCGGCCGCTGCCCGGTCAGCTTCGAAGGGGCCGACCGCGACGCCGACCCGGAGGTGACCACTCTCGTCACGGGCCGCGCTGTCGTACTCGCGGCGCTGGAGGATGCCCGCCATCGTGATGAGGCCGACCAGGCGATTCTCGCTGTCGACGATGGGAACCCGTTCGATCTTGTGCTCGTACATGAGTTCGAGCGCCTCGCGTGGGGTGACGTCTTCGCCCGCCGTGATGACCTCGTCGGTCATCGCCTCCCGGACCGCGTCGAACTCGCCGACCTCGAGGTACGGGCGGATGTCTGTCCCGGAGATGATGCCGAGCACCTCGTCGTCGTCGTCGACGACCGGCGCGCCGGAGACCCCCTCCCGGCTCATCATCTCGTCGACTTCCCGGACCGTCTGGTCGGGCGAGGCAGTCACGACATCGCGGATGATGAGTTCGTCGGCGCGCTTTACCCGCTCTACCTCCGCGACCATCTGGTCTGTGGTCATGTTGCGGTGGAGCACGCCGAGGCCGCCGTGACGGGCGATTTCGATTGCCATCTCGCTCTCGGTGACGGTGTCCATCGCCGCCGAGAGGACCGGTACGTTCAGCCCGACGCTTTTCGAGACCCGCGTCGAGGTGTCGGCCTCGTCCGGTTCGACGCTGCTCTCCTTGGGGCGCAACAGGACGTCGTCGAAGGTCAGCGCCTCCGGTACCCGGAGCTTCTCGGAGAAAGGTTCCTCGTTCGCCATGTAAACCGTCGTCGTGGGCGGGGCAAAAGGGTTGCGAGTCGCCGCCTCGCGGCGTGTGTCAGCGAGTCCCGTGTAGCCTCGTCTCACGCAAGCTTTTTTATACAACCGACAGTAGAAGCAGGTATGTACTCCGCGCGTCCCACCCACGCGGATAGCGTTCTGACGAGTGGCGTCTCCGGCAGCGCCACGAAAACATTCGTGGGACGCAATTTCACATTCTTCGCGGGGAATGCCACTGCCGACGTCGCGGTGGATGCGCCGGGCCCACGCCAGCGGGCACCATACTGCCCCTCGGCCACGGGTGAGGCCGGCGCGAGCTAGCAGATGAGTAGCTCCAGACACCCGATCGCGCTGTCCATAGAGCGACAGGTCGGCGACGCGACGAAGCTGCTTGCGGTCGTCATGTGCCTGCCCCTGGTCGACGGTATCTTCCCGGCGCTCGTCCTCGCCGGCGCGCTGGATACCGTCTCCGGCATCGTCGAGGTCGGCCTGCTCGTGTTCGGCGGCAGCGCGACCGTGGCCATCATCCTCGCCGAGATGGACGGCACGCCGCGCTCGCAGGTCCAGACCGTCTTCGCAGTCGGGGTCGTTGTGATGACCCTCGCGGTCGTCGAGGCGGCACTCGCACCCACCATCGCCGGCGTGTTGAACCTCGTCGTCTTCGAGCGGTTCGCCGCCGTCGTCATCCTCGCCGTCGCGGCCAAGACCGCGAGCGCACGGGTCGGCGAGTACCTGCCCCGGCCGGCAGTCATCATCGGCCTCGGTCTCGTCGCCAGCGTCGATCCCGGCGGCGCATCTCTCGTCGTCGACGTCGATCCCGTCCTGATGGGCAAAGCGCTCGCCGCGGCAGGGGTCGGTGTCGGCTTCGCGATAGCGGTCGCGATCGTCAGTCCCTGGCTCCGCAACGCCGTCGACCTCGACCGGTTCCGGTTCGGGAGCGCAGTCGCGCTAGCGGTGCTCGCACTGTCGATCCTGCCCATCGAGGCCGTCCCGAGCAACGCGCCCATCGCGCTGGCCGTCCTCGGGGTGACCGCCGTCCTCTCCTTCGACCCCGGGCGGGCCCGCGAGCGCGAACAGGAGTATCACCCGGACGACATCGACGTCACCGCGGCGCTGTCGGATGGCGGACACGAGGCTGACCCCGCCGAGGCCGCGGGCGGGCTGGAGGGGGAGCCGGTCGACCTGGCCGAGGAACCCGACGAGTACGACGGCGAGCGCGTCCCCTGGCTGTGACAGCCTCCCAGTTGGCTCCGCGCTCCTTTTACCGGTCAGCCGCCTACCGCCGGCCATGAGCAAGGTCTCCATCGGGCTCCGTGGCTGGCGGTTCGAGGAGGAAGACGTGTTCGACGCGGACGGCACCATCCGGACCCTGGAGGAGATGCCAGAGGGGGCGCGCAACAGGATCGTCAGGCTGTCGTCGCTGCTGGGCGAGCCCTGCAACGCGTGCTGGCTGATCCACGGCGAGGCGAACGTCGAGGAGTGCAACGTCGGGACCATCGTCTACGGGGAACCCCTCGCGGAGGTGCTCCTCTGTGACGAACACGAAGCCGACTTCCTCTACTGGTTCCGGGAGGAGGGCGGCGAGGCCTACGCCGGCAGTGCCGACCTGCAAGACGAGTTCCACGAGTGGTTCCTCGACGGTGGCCGTGCCCCGGAGGGGTACGGCGGCCTCGAGTACGTCGAGAGCGAACCGGACGCGCTGCCCGAGGTCGTCGAGAACGCGACCGACGGCGATGGGGGCATTCCGGAGGTCGAGGAGCAGGTCGCGGAGATGGACGAGGCCGAACGCGAGGCCCTCGACGTAGACCTCGACGACCTCGACGTATGAGCGGCCCCGATCCCGGGGAGAGGCCGTCCGAGGTCCGTCGGGACACCGACGCGACGGACGGTGCCGGGCCGTCGGTCTCGGTGGCGGTCGTCGGCGCCGAGACGCCCGGAAACGTCGGAACCATCGCCCGCGCGATGAAGAACTTCGGGCTCTCGGATCTCCTCCTCGTCGACCCGCCCGACCTGGACCCCGACGGCGATGCCTACGGCTTCGCGGGGCAGGCCCGCGAGGACATCCTCCCGAACGCCCGCGAGGTCGGGTTCGAGCACCTGGTCGAGAACTACCACACGGTGGGGTGTACGGCCATCACGAACGAGGACGCCACGAAGCACGTCCGGTTCCCGTTCGTGACGCCTGCCGACCTCGCCGACAACCTGCGAGGGGTCGACGCCGAGGTCTGTGTCGTCTTCGGGCGGGAGTCGGTCGGGCTGTCGAACGACGAACTGGCCCGCCTGGACCGGGTCTGTGCCATCCCGGCAAGCGCCGACTACCCCGTGTTGAACCTCGGCCAGGCCGCGACGGTCGTCCTCTACGAACTCCGGAGCGTGACCGTCGGGGAGACGCAGGTGCCCGAGATACGGGACCGCGCCGACGCGCCGGCCATGGAGGGGCTGCACGGCCAGTTTGCGGAGTTCCTCGTCGCGCTGGGCCACCCCGAGGAGAAGCGCGCGAAGACCCGGCGGCTGTGGCGGCGCCTCCTGGGTCGGGCTGACCCGACCGGGCGCGAGGTCCGGACGCTACGGGGGCTCTTTCGCCGTGCGAGCGAGCGGATGGAGGAGTGACCGAACTGTTAAGCGGACGGCAGGGGTACAGTCGATGAATGTCGACAGCACACATCCTTGCGGTCGGAACGTCCCCCCTCGGCAAGACGGACCTCCCCGGCCGTGACCTGTTCTCGCGGGCCCTCGCGGAGGCGTTCGTGGAATTGCCCGACCCCGCGGAGGTCGTCGACGCGCTGTACGTCGGCGCCCAGTCCGAGCGCTACGAGAACCAGATCATGCAGGGGACGCTCCTGGCGGAGTGGGCGGGCCTGTCAAACGTCCCCGCAGAGCGGGTCGAGGCCTGTGCCGCCGCGGGCGCGCTCGCACTCAAGAACGCCGTCCGCGACGTCAGGGCCGGGGCACACGACGCCGTGCTGGCCTGTGGCGTCGAGAAGATGACCGCCGGCGGGACAGAGGGCGCGACCAACGCCCTCGCTTCGGCCTTCGAGCGGGCACTCGAACAGCGCTCGGGCATCACCGCACCCAGCCAGTACGCCCTGCTCGCGCGGCGGTACCTCCACGAGACGGACGCTACGGAGGCGGATCTCGCGCGGATCGCCGTCAAGAACCACCGCAACGCCGCGGACAACCCGCGTGCGATGTTCCAGCAACCGGTCGACCTCGAGACGGTGCTCGACTCCGAGTACGTCGCCCCGCCGCTGAAACTGTACGACTGCGCGCCGGTGACAGACGGCGCTGCGGCTGTGGTGGTCGCAAGCGAGTCCGTCGCCGAGGAACTGGTGGGTCGCGACGACACCGTCCGCGTGGCCGGCGTGGGCACGGCCGCGAACTCGCTCGCGGTCGCCGGACGCGACCTCACTTACCTCGAGGGCGCGGATGTCGCCGCGACGACTGCCTACGAGGACGCGGGCGTCGGGGCCGACGCCGTCGACGTCGCGGAGGTCCACGACGCGTTCACCGTCTGTGAGGCGATGCTCGCGGAAGCCGTCGGGTTTGCCCCGACGGGCCGCGGCGTCGAGACCGCCCGCGAGCCGGCCGAGCGTTCCGCGGGCTGGAGCGACGTCCGGATCAACACCAGCGGCGGGCTGAAAGCCCGGGGCCACCCCATCGGCGCCACCGGGCTGACACAGGCCGTCGAGGCCTACGAACAGCTCACGGGGCGGGCCGGCGACCGACAGGTTCCGGACGCCGACACCGCGTTGCTCGTAAACGAGGGCGGCCTGGCTGACGCCCACACCGCCGCACACGTCCTGACTGCAAACTAAGACGCTCAGACTCACACTATGTCCGACCAAGACACGACACAGACCGGACCGCTCGCACCCGACGACATCACCGCCGACTCGCCGTTTACCCTCCCCGGGTTCTTCGGGGCGCTTGCGGAGGGGGAGTTGCTCGCCGCTCACTGTACGGACTGCGGCGTGCACCTCTTCCCGCCGCGGACAGCCTGTCGCGAGTGTGGCAGCCGCGCGATGGCGATCGAGGAGCAGCCACAGACCGGCGAGGTGGTCAGCTACACCGCAGTCCACCGACCGCCGTCGGCCTTTTCCGACCTCGCACCCGTCACCGTCGCGATCGTCGAACTCGACTCCGGGGCCCGGCTCACCGGCCGCGTCACGGCGCCGCTCGACGACGTCTCCTTCGGCGACCGCGTCGAACTGCGAATCCGTGACCCCGACGAGGTCGGGATTGACCCCGAGGCCCACCTCTCCTACGAGGAGGACTGGCCGGTCCACGAGTTCGAACTGGTCGGGGGGTGAACAATATACAGCGCGTACCTTGCAGACTGGATCACTCCAAACTGGCTCGTATCATGTGCCGAGTATACAGACGGTGGGAATCCAGTGCACCATTGCCTGTGCTCTGCCCGCGACCCACGTTCAGGCCCGCTTCTGGATCTCCTCGCGGAGCACGTCGCTGACGACGTCGCCGTCGGCCTTGCCACGCAGGGCACCCATGCACTCGCCCATGAGCGCGGAGAAGGCGCCCATCCCCTCGGCTTCGACCTGGTCCTGGTTGCGTTCGACAACCTCCCGGACCGCCTCGCGAACCTCTTCCTCGCCGGCGCTGCCCAGCCCTTCCTGCTCTGTGGCCTGTTCTGCTGACAGGTCGGGGTCCTCAGCGAGGGCAGCCAGCAGGTCCGGGACCCCCTCCTTGGCGAGGTCGCCGCCCGCGAGCACCTCGAACAGCTCCTCGAAGTGCCGGTCGGTCAGGTTCTCGACGGGGACGCCGTCCCGGCGCAGTTCGGTGACCGTCGACTCGACAGTCCCAGCCGCGAGCGTCGGGTCGACGCCAATCTCGACGGCGCGCTCGAACAGCGGCATCCGCCGGCCGAACGCCACCTGCTCTGCCAGCCCCGAATCGAGGCCGTACTCAGCCTGGTAGCGCTCGACTGTCTCGGTGAGTAACTCTGGGGGCTCGACCTCGGTCGGGTCCGGTTCGACCGGCGGCACGTCGGTCTCGGGGTACATCCGCGCCGCGCCCGGGAGCGGCCGGAGGTAGTGTGTCGTCCCCCCTTCGTCTGCGTCGCGAGTCTCCTCCGGGACGCCCTCGATCGCGGTCTCGGCGCGCTCTGCGACCGCCTCGATTGCGAGTTCGGCCGTCTCGCGGCCGTCTGCGACGAGCGCGACGGCGTCCTCGGGGCCGGCGCCGACCGCCTCGCGCAGAGCCGCGACCTCTGCCTCGGTGACGCCGTAGGCCGGCAGTTCGTCGGTGTGGAAGATGCCGCCGGCCCCGTGTCGTATCGCGTGGTCGGCCAGTTCGGTGCCGAGGCGGCGATCGGGCTGGATCTCGTGGCCGACCAGCCCGTCGAACCCGAAAAGCGGGACCGCAATCGCTACTCCCTCGCCCGTCAGCGCACCCTGGATGACGCCGCTGTCCGTTCCCTCGAAGACGTCGCTGACGTCCTGGGGGTCGCCTACGCTCGCGTCCCTGGATTCGAGTTCCGCTGTGATCTCCAGCAGTTCGACCTGGCGGCCGACCTCGTGGCGGACGATGTCGGCGATCTCGTCGAGGCTCTGGACGCCCTTGATCTCGACGCGAGCCCCCTCCGCAATCGAGACGTTGACGTCCTGACGGATGGTGCCCAGCCCCCGCTTTACCTTGCCCGTCGATCGCAACAGCATCCCGATGCGCTCTGCGGCCTCCTGGGCCTGCTCCGGCGAGCGGATGTCGGGGTCAGTCCCGATCTCGACCAGCGGGATTCCGAGGCGGTCGAGGCTGTACCGGACCCCCGAGTCGGTCTCCTCGACGCGCTGGGCGCTCTCCTCTTCGAGCATGATGTCCTCGACGCCGACGGGACCGTCGTCGGTCTCGATGACGCCCCCGGTCGCGACGAGCATCGTCCGCTGGAAGCCCGTCGTGTTCGACCCGTCGACAACGATCTTCCGCATCACGTGGACCTGGTCGGTCACGGTCATGTCGAGCAACTGTGCGATCTCCATGGTCACCTCCAGGGCCTCGTGGTCGACCCGGTGAGGGGGTTCGTCGTCCTCCTCGACGAGGCAGGTGGTGTCGTAGGTGAGATACTCGAACTCGCGGTCGACGCGGCCTTCCTCCAGGGCGGCGGCGTCTATCTCGCCGAGTTCGCTCTTGGTGGGATGGAGATACCGGGTGAACGCCCGGGCGCTCTCCCCGGGGTCGCGAAGCTCCGTCGGACACTCACAGAACAGCTTGGTCTCGGTGTCGAGTTGCTGATGGATCTCGAGCCCCGCCACCAGACCCAGCTCCTCGTAGTCGTAGTCGGTCATTGGCGGGAAGTGGGTCACCGAGGGGCAAAAAACGCACTATCCGTCAGCCCTCACCTCGCTCGTCGTCGACGACTGCCCGCTCTGGAAGATCGAGGTCCGGCTGCCGGCCCAGCGTGAGGAGCCGCTCGGTGAGAGTCAGCTCTTCCGGGCTCGGGCTCGGCTTCTCGATCTCGACGTACTCGACCGCAACGCCCCCCGAATCTTCGGCAATGCGGACGGCACACAGCTGGTAGGAGGGGTAAAAGACCGGCGGGAGGAGGCCGATGATCCCGTCACGGCGGTGGAGGCGCTTGAGCCACGTCCCGCTGTTGACGAGCACCCCCCCGTCGACCGCCTGGACTGTCGGGCGGTGCGTGTGGCCAAAACAGAATATCGCCGTCTCGGGGTGCTCCTCGAAGACCTCGCGGGCGGCGTCCTCGTAGGGGGTTTCGGGATCGACGGTGAGTCCGGTCTCGAAGACGCCAAAGCGATCGATCGTCTTCCGTATGTCCCGGCGGAGGAGGTACAGCGGAACACCCACAAGCAACAGCAGGCCGGCGACGACGACGTTGATCGCGAGCAGGAACCAGACCGCGGTTCCGGCTCTGCCGAACTGGCCGAGAAAGGCGGTGGTCCGCGCCACCGGCACCGACCAGACGCCGATCAGGTCGAGCCCGGCAAGTACCGCGAGGACAGCGCTCACGTTGAACAGGAGCAGGAAGGGGATCAGTGCATACCGCAGAATGGGGTTCATCTCGCGGTAGAAGTACTTCGAGAGCAGCCACACCGGCATCCGCTCGGTCGGCGTGACTGCCTGGACGTCCTTCAGCCAGTTGTACCGGCCCCGGTCCGAGAGCTGGCCCGCCCTGCTCGTGACGAGCGTGTTGTAGTAGTAGCCAAGCGGCGTGGCGTGGGGGTTTCCCCAGGCCTCAATCCGGTTGTTGGGGTCGTGCTGGTGACCGTGTTCGAAGTGGATCACCCGGTCACCGACCGGTCGCGTGATTGCCTTCCCCTGGACGAGGTCGACGTTGTACGCCGCGAAGCGCTCGACGTACTCGTCGTGGGCCGCGAGCTCGTGGTCGTGGTTGCCCGGCAACAGAGTGATCGGGACGTGCTCGCCGGTCGCGCGGAGCTGTTCGAACAGCTCCGGGTACGTCTCCTCGAGGACGTCGAACTTCTCTATCCCCTCGACGGTCGTGACCTCCCAGAGGCCGAATGCGTCACCGTTGATCACGAGCTCGGCGTCCTCGTCGGTTTGCTCCAGGCGCCCGAGGAACTCGAGCAGCTCATCGAGGAACTCGACGTTCTCCAGTTGCTCGTCGCCGCCGATGTGCAGATCGCTTATGACGTAGTAGACGCGGTCACCGGCGTCCGGGTCCATCAGGTCCCCAAACATCCCCGGCGGTGTTGGTCTTTTGGGATTCGACGCTCACCTGCCGGCCGGTACCAGCTGGTGATCCACACCCGTCCCAGTCATACTGACGGCTATAACTTCGTGAGCATATTCGACCCCGCGGAGGGTCGAATCGCTCACGGGCTTATAGCCGTTAGTATCAGCTCCGTGAGTCGTCAGGACGAACCGTCCTCCTCGACGAACTCGAGAACTTCGTCGACGCCGAGGAAGCCGTCAGCCCGGGTGTCTGTCAGTTCCCCGTCGACGAACAACAGGAGCATCGGCACGCTCTGGACATCGTAGTCGTCGATGAGCTGTGGATCCTCGCGCGGGTTCATCGTCCCCACCACGACGTCACTCGCCCGTGCGACCCCGTCGAGTACCGGTTCCAGGGACTGACAGATGCCACACCCGTCGGTGTAGAACTCCACGAGGACGCGCTCGTGAGACGAGACTACGTCTTCGAGGTCCGCTTTCGTCTCCAGTGTGAGTGGCTGGTCCGCAGTTGCTGTCATGGGTGTGGACAGGAGCCCCAGGGGGTTAAGCGTCGCGAGCGCCGAGCCCGATCAGAGGATATATTCACCCGCGGATTCAGGTTCCTGTGCATGGACGCGGCGCTCGGACCACCGGCAAAGATGGTCGACCGGCGGGAGGATCTGACGCCGATGATGGCCCAGTACTTCGAGCTGTGCGAGCAGTACGATGACGCGCTCGTGCTCTTTCAGGTCGGTGACTTCTACGAGGCCTTTTGTGAGGCCGCCGAACAGGTCGCCCGGCTCTGTGAGATCACGCTGACACAGCGCGAGGACTCGACCGGCCAGTACGCGATGGCGGGAGTTCCGATCGACAACGCCGAATCCTACATCGAGCGGCTGCTCGACGCCGGCTACCGCGTCGCTGTCGCCGACCAGGTGCAGGACCCCGAGGAGACGACCGGCGTCGTCGACCGCGCGGTCACGCGGGTCGTCACGCCGGGCACGCTCACCGAGGATGAACTGCTGGACGGCGCTGACAACAACTACGTCGCCGCGCTCACAGCGGGCGACGGACACGCACTCGCGGCCCTCGACGTCTCGACAGGTGACTTCTACGCGACGAGCGGCGACCGGGGCACCATCGCGGACGAACTCGGCCGGTTCGATCCGGCGGAGGGGATCGTCGGTCCGGACGCCCCCGTCGACCTGCTCGAGGAGTTCTGCGTCGTGAGCCCGCACGACCGCGCGGCGTTCGCGTCGGATCGCGCCCACGAGACGCTGGCGACCTACTTCGGTTCCACGGGGGGTCTGCTCGCAAGCGACGCCGAGATTCGGGCGTGTGGCGCGTTACTCGACTACGCGGAGTACACCCGTGGCGGAGAGGGGACAGGCGATCCGGACGCGGCCGACAGCGCCCGCCTCGGATACCTGAACCACCTCACCAGGTACGACCCGCGGGAGTACATGTCCCTCGATGCCGTCGCCCTGTCGAGCCTGGAACTGTTCGGGCGCCGGGCGACACACGGCCGCGAGGGGCTGACACTCGTGGACGTGGCCGACGAGACCGCTAGCGCACCCGGGCGCCGAAAGCTGACCGACTGGCTCAGACGGCCACTCGTCGACCCAGACCGCATTGCGGGGCGACACGACGCCGTCGAGAAACTCCGTGGCCGGGTACAGACCCGCGAGCGGATACACGACGACCTCCGTGACGTCTACGACATCGAGCGACTCGTCTCCCGTATCGCGCGTGGCCGGGCGAACGCTCGCGACCTGCGCTCGCTCAAGGAGACGCTGGATGTCGTTCCCCGCCTCCGGGACGCGCTTTCGGGGGCCGACTGCGAGAAGCTCGGGTCGCTCCGGGAGCGACTCGACCCACTCGAAGACGTCCGGTCGCTGATCAGCGGGGCAATCCAGGCGAATCCTGCCCGCGAGATAACTGAGGGGGGTGTAATCAAACCGAGCTACGACGGGGAGCTGGCTCGCCTCCGCGAGACCGAACGCGAGGGCAAGGCCTGGATTGACGACTTGGAAGCCCACGAGCGCGAGCGAACCGGGATCGACTCACTGAAGGTCGGCCACAACGCCGTCCACGGCTACTACATCGAGGTGACGGACGCGAACCTCGACCGCGTGCCCGAGGACTACGAGCGCCGCCAGACGCTGAAAAACGCTGAGCGCTACTACACGCCGACGCTCAAGGAGCGCGAGGAAGAGATTCTCGGCGCGGAGAGCCGTGCCGACAACCTCGAGTACGAGCTATTCTGTGACGTCCGCTCGTCGGTCGGCGAGGAGTCCGAGCGCGTGCAGGCGCTGGCTGACGCGCTGGCCGAACTCGACGCGCTGGTTTCCTTTGCGACGGTCGCCGCCGAGTACGACTACTGTCGGCCGGTCGTCACCGACCCCGACGTAGCTGAGCCGAACGTGGACGGCATCCACATCGAAGGCGGCCGTCACCCGGTCGTCGAGCGCACCGAGGCGTCGTTCGTCCCGAACGACACGCACCTCGACGACGACGAGCGTGTCGCAGTCATCACTGGACCGAACATGAGCGGCAAATCCACCTACATGCGTCAGGTGGCGCTGATAGCGATCCTCGCCCAGGCCGGGGGCTTCGTCCCAGCGGATGTGGCCCGGCTCGGAATCGTCGACCGCGTGTTCACCCGCGTCGGGGCGAGCGACGACATCGCCGGCGGCCGGTCGACGTTCATGGTCGAGATGACCGAACTCGCGGACATCCTCGCTCACGCGACCGAGCGCTCGCTCGTCCTGCTCGACGAGGTCGGTCGGGGCACGAGCACCGCCGACGGGCTGGCGATCGCCCAGGCGGTGACCGAACACATCCACGACCAGGTGGGGGCGTTCACGCTGTTTGCGACCCACCACCACGACCTGACTGGGGTCGCGTCGAATCTCGACTGCGCCTGTAACCTCCACTTCCGGACCCACCACGAGGGCGGCGAAGTGACATTCGATCACGCGATCGAACATGGGACAGCCTCTGCCTCCTACGGCGTCGAGGTTGCGGCGACCGCCGGCATCCCGGACGCCGTCGTCAGCCGTGCCCTCTCACTGCTGTCCGGCGGCGACCGGTCGGACGACCACTCCCGTACTGTCAGCTCCGCCGGGGCTGGAGTCACGCCAGCGGGCGCCGCTGAAGCCCCGAGGACCGACGGTCACGGCCGCGAGACGGTGCCCGAGAGCGTGCGGGAGCGAATTCGGGGGATCGACGTGGCAACCATGACACCGCTTGAGGCGCTGAACACCCTCGCAGACCTCCAGCGCGAACTGGAGTAATGACGGAGTGGCGTCGACACACCGGGACAAAGACGCTCCAGACGCTCTGGACTGTGTTCGTGGTCGTGGCCGTCGTCGTGTTCGAGGTAACCCTCCCCGAGCTGGTATCACGGCCTGTCGCGGTCGTGGGCGGCGGCGCAGTGTGGCTTCTCGGCCTGCTCGGGCTGGGCCTGTACGGTCGCTACCACTGGCGACGACTTGTCGGGAACTCCTCACTCGAACCCGTTCGTGGCCCCGATACGGCTGATCTCCAGGGAATCCGTCACGGGCAGTCGGTGTCAGTCGTCTCCGAGGTCCCGGGGCTGCTGTCACAGGTCCACACGACGGTGCGGGCGAACGTCGAGGGTGTCGAGGCGACGTTTACCGTCTGTATCCGCGATGCGGGCTCGGCTGACCCCGGAAGCGGTCTGACAACCGGCGACGACGCACTCGACGACCGGTTCGCCATCGAGGGTTCCGCGGAGAACGTGAGGGTTCTCCTGACCGACGAGGTTCGCACGCGGCTGCTGGATGTCGAAACTCCGGGCACGATCACTGCCACAGGCGAGACGGTCGTCTGCGAAATACCGTTCGACCGGCTGACACCGGCGGAACTCGACGCCGCTGTCGAGGCTGTTGCCGTCATCGCCGCCCGGATCGAGGCGGTCGGCCGTGAGTGAGCCGTCATCCGGCCGCTTTCCCGTCCGTCACTCCCTCGGCGGCGACAGCGAAACCAGCTCCAGGCCGCGTTCGACGAGGAGCCGGCGGGCGCGGTCGGTCACCGACGGGGCGACGAGAACCCCTCTCACGGTACGGCCGGCGTGGAGATCGCGTTCGAGCGCGTCGACGTACCGCGTGAGCTGTCCGACCGCGTCGGGGCCGACCCGGCGGCGCTTCAGCTCCACCACGACAGCGTTGCCGTCGGTGTCCTCGCCGTAGATGTCGACGGCACCGGCCGGCGTCTCCCGTTCGGTTGCGCGTGGCTCGAACCCCTGTTCGACGAGGCCCGGATTCTCGAGGATTCGCTGGCGAAGGTCGGCCTCGGTTCCCGTCAGCGCGAGGTCGTTCGGGTCCGTGCCGTCGTAGGCGACCGCGTGATCGACGCGGTCGAAGCGCACGACGAGTGATTCCTCGGGCGTCGTTCGCTCGCTTTGCAGAACGAGCCCCGAGTCCTCGACGCTCACCTCGTGGGTACAGCCCGGGGGCTGCCAGTTGACCGGTTGCTGTCCCTCGTCGGTGTGGACCAGGGCTGATCCGTCTGGCTTGAGGATCACCAGCCGGTCTCCGGGGCCGAGCGTGCTCGTCGCGCGCCCCTCGTAATCGACGGCACACCGGCCGAACAGCGTCACAACCGCGTCGCGCTCGATGCCACCCTCCACGAGGGTGAGCGCTTTCTCGGGATCGGGCAGATGACACGTCCGAGGACCGTCAGTCACGCGAGACGGTAGTCGGTTCGGGCACTAAAGGGCCACTGTTGGGGCGAACAGGTGGCACGCTGGTCATACTAACGGCTATAAGCCCGTGAGCGATTTCGACCCCCCGTAGGGTCGAATACGCTCACGAAGTTATAGCCGTCAGTATCAGCTCCGGAGCATCGAGTCCCGCGACGTGGTGTGCCACACGGCTGCGGACCACGCCGCGACGAGGTTCAGGTCACGGGGCGTCTGGCCTCCCATTCTAATATAAACGTTCGGGCGGCCGGCCGACTGTCGATGAGTATCGTTCGCGGCCCTCGGCTGTGCGGATTGCCACCTGGACAAGAAACAGTGTGGCAGCCGCCGGCACAGCCCCGTCACGCAATGCGTCGGCGAGTACCCCTTTGAACGCCCGAAACTCCGCTCTGACCCTCCGAAAACCGGGGAGCGAGTCGGCCGCGACCAGCCCACCAACAGCAGGCGAGGGTCGCGCTGACGGGAGCGGCAGGCCGAACCAGAGTGGACAGAACACCGTCGTCTCTCCCGCCAGGACCCGGTAGAGCACAGCCGTCGACAGGTAGTCGATTCGCTTGACCAGATCGAGGAATTCCACCCCCCTGTCCCGTCTCGTCCACGATACTGCAGGGAGATCACGGGGGGCGGTTCCGGCACACACGGCGGCTACTGCGCGGTCTGTCCCGCCCCAGCGCGACGAGTGGAGATCGTACCGGCCGTCGTCGTGTTCCCGTGCGAGCAGCGCACGCTCAGCCACCGAACTCACCGTCGCGGTTAGCGATCATTCGGAGGGACTGGACCCGCCATGCGATAAAAAATCCAGGGTGGGGAAGCCCGATGCTGGATAATCCGACCCTGTCTGTGCCCTCACCGGAGGTCCCACTCCTCTGCCCGCTGCCGTGCCTCCTCACGTGCCCGCTTCCGGATTGTCTCTATCCTCTCTTCGTCGTCCAGAAACGCCTCCACTGGGCTCGCTTCGTCGGACCCCAACTCCTCGTCCTCGCTTCGTTCGTCGGGCGCCTTCTTCCTCGTCCGGGAAGCGAGCCCGGCGTCGCCGGCCAGCCGCTCAGCCGGCATCCCCGGATCGACGCGGAACGCTTCGGTTTCGTGGACCGCCTCCAGTCCCTCCGCGTCGAGTTCGTACAGCCCGAGCCGGTACGGGCCGGCAACGGCGATGTCCGCGAGCGCCTCTGGGCCCGCGTTGTCCGTCCCGGTGTGATAGGCGGCGACTGGAACGCCCGCCTCGAACGTGAGAACGCCGACGCCGTCGGCATCCAGGAGGAGGGCGTCCTGCGATTCGAGCCTGGCGTAGCCCGTCAGGTCTGCCTCGAGCGCGCTCTGGAGGGCCGTTCTCGGGTCCTCGACGACCCGCCGACGGACGAGTTGGCCGCGCGGGAGCTTCATTTTCGCGGGATGACCGCGCTCCGGAACCGGTCGGCGACCGCTTCCGAGGGGTTGCTCCGAACGTTCAGTGCGCCAGCGGCGCGGCGGTACGCTTTGGCGGCCTCGGACTCCGGTGCGTGTGCGAGCAGCGGCTCGCCGGCCCGCCGTGCCGCCCGTGCGACATCGCTCTCCGGCACCGTCGCAAGCGTTTCCCCGTCGAAGTAGCGCTCCGCCTTCCTGGCGATCGCGTCGATGTCCTCGTCGGCCGTCACGCGGTTAAACACGAGCCCCGCGACGCCGGTGTCGTAGGTTGCCGCGTACTCCTGGACCTTGAGTGCGTCCGACAGCGACGGAATCGTTGGCTGGAGTACCACGACAACGCGGTCGGCGAGGACGACCGGCAGGACCGCGGCACGGCTGCCGAGCGCGGCTGCCGAATCGAGCAGGATGACGTCCGTATCCTCGGCCAGCGTCGCGACGACTTCGCGCAGTCGTGTCGGGTCCGCGTCCCGGAACCCCGCGAGCGACGTCCCGCAGGGCACGATCTCCATCCCGAACCGCTCGTAGACGGCCGCACGCGTCTCGGTCTCGCCGGCGAGTACGTCGTGCAGCGTTGTCTCCACGTCCGACAGGCCCGCGTGAAAGAGTACGTTCGCCATCCCCGTGTCGGCGTCGATGACAGTCACGTCGTGTGTCTCGGTGAGCGCCATCCCCAGGGCGAGCGTGCTCGTGGTCTTCCCCGTCCCGCCCTTGCCGCTGGCGACAGCGAAGGCCTCGACCATGGCGGTGGATGCTGCGCTCTCCCGTATAAAATCTCGCATCGTCAGATTCACCCTGGCAGCCCGAGCGGCCCCCAGTCGACGTGCGCACGGAGGAGGTCGGCGGCCCGGTCGTACGGCGACTCCCGGCTCTTTGGTCGATCACCGGCCGCCACGGCCCGGGGCTCGCGGCCCGCCGCCGCGGCGACGTTCGTCACGAACGCCCGTCGGACGCTCTCGTTCTCGAAGAGCCCGTGGAGGTACGTTCCCAGGGCTCGGTCTGTGGCCGCCCCGCTGTTGGGGAAAGGCCTGGACGTCTCGTCGCCGACCCGCGTCCGGCCCATGTGGATTTCGTAGCCCGAGACCGTTCCGGTCGCGCCCGCCAGGGGGCCGACGCCGTCGACCTCGCGGGTCACGGGCTCGACGCGCTTCTCGGGCTCGAACCGCGTCTCCACGGGGAGCAGCCCGAGCCCTTCGATCTCGTCTTCGTCGCCGGTCCCCTCGAGTGACCCGTTCGTGATGCGCTCGCCAAGCAGCTGGTATCCCCCACAGAGGCCGACGACGGGGCCGTCGAAGTCCCGGATACGCCCGGCCGCCCCCGACTCCCGGAGTGCGAGCAGGTCGTCGACGGTGTTCTTCGTGCCCGGGAGGACGACGGCGTCGGCCGACAGCGGCCCGTCGAGCGGGACGTACGCCACGCGAACGCCGGGTTCCCGTGCGAGCGGCCCGAAGTCCGTGAAATTCGAGATGCGCGGCAGGCGCACCACGGCGACGGTCACCGCCCGCTCGTCGGGGACGCCGTCGTCGGTTCCGTGGATCGCACGTTCGCCCTCGGGGGGCAAGGAGACGCTGTCCTCCGCCGGGAGCCCGGGGTCGTCGTAGGGGAGGACGCCAAGTACGGGGACTCCGGTCCGCTCCTCGAACTCCCCGACCCCCGGATCGAGAATCGAGCGGTCGCCGCGGAACTTCGTGATGACTGCGCCGGCGACCCGCTCGCGGAGGTCCCCGGGGAGCAGTTCGAGCGTCCCGACGAGGCTGGCGAAGACGCCGCCGCGTTCGATATCGGCAACGAGCAGGATGTCGACGTCCGCAAAGCGGGCCGTTTCGACGTTTGCGAGGTCGCGGTCCCTGAGGTTGGGCTCGGCAGCCGAGCCGGCCCCCTCGGCGACGACGACCTCGTGGTCTTCGGCGAGGCGGTCGTAGGACTCTCGGGCGGCGGCAACCGCGTCGTCCCAGTGGGCCTCGTAGTACTTTCCGGCGGCGTAGTGGCCGACCGCCTCCCCCTGGACGACGAGCTGTGACTCGCCCTCCCCGCGGGGCTTGAGGAGAACGGGGTTCATATCCACGCTCGCCGGGACCCGCGCCGCGCGTGCCTGGACGTACTGCGAGATGCCGATCTCACCGCCGGGGACCGCGCGGGCGTTGTTGCTCATGTTCTGTGCCTTGTAGGGGGCGACGTCGACGCCGCGGTCCGCGAGCACGCGACACAGCCCCGCGGCGACGGTGCTCTTCCCGACGTGGCTGGCCGTCCCGGCGACGAGGATCGTCCGTGCGTCGTCGGCCCCCGGCATCCTCAGAACTCGGTGCCCTTCCGTGCGCCCTGGCCGGCGTCGATCGGGTGGCGTTCCTTCGCGACGTGAGTCACGAGATCGGCGTGCTCGACGACGTACTCCGGCCGGTCGTGTCCGCCAGTCAGCACGAGTTCGAGACCCTCGGGCTTGTCCTCTGTGAGCGCGACGACGTCCGCGGGATCGACCAGTCCGCGGTTCGCGGCGTAGAGCACCTCGTCGAGGATCAGCATGTGGACGCCGTCCTCGGCGGGGGTATCGAACCCGAAGGGAGTGTCGAGGTCGGCCTCGCTGGCCGCCGCGAGCAGGTCGCGGGCTCTGGACAGCGCGCCCCGTGCCTGTGCCTGGTGTTCGTCGTCGTCGCTCCCGTCGAGGAAGCCGTGCCAGCCGTAGTGGCCGGCGTTCTCGTAGGAAAAGCCCGGCAGCGCGGCGATGGCGTTGTACTCGCCGCGGACGTCTTCGACCGTCCCGGTCCCGCCCTTCATGAACTGGAGCATGTGGACGCGGTAGCCGTGGCCGGCCGCACGCGCGCCCATCCCGAGCGCCGCAGTCGTCTTGCCCTTGCCGTCGCCCCACCAGACCTGGACGAGTCCGAACTCCTCGGGTGCCGACGGCTCGATACTCTCCGCGGTCACAGCGTCTGTCGTGTCGTCTGTCATGGCTGTCGTCGGCCCGGCAGGGCCAGATAGTGCAACCACAGTTGAGCTATCCAAATAGATGTTTGCATCCTGGGGCGGACCACACGGATAAACGCCGCGGGGCGGGGCGACGACGGGAACCGAAACGGCTAACACCGGCCGCGGCAGACATCGTGACGAGCCGAGGTAGCCTAGCCTGGCCAAGGCGCCTGCCTCGAGAGCAGGTGTCCGAGAGGACTCGTGAGTTCAAATCTCACCCTCGGCGCTTTTCCGCTCGAACGGACGTGAGAGCGGTGAGCAACGCGGGAGATTTGAAGTAGACCGGACGCAGCGCGAGCGGAGCGAGCGACCGTCCGGGCGTGGTTCAAATCTCACCCTCGGCGCTTTTCCGAACGGCAGTGAGGAAAGCGGCGGCTGAAATTTGAAGCCTGTCACGAGCGAGTGGAGCGAGCGAAGTGACTTCGGTTCAAATCTCACCCTCGGCGCTTTTCCGAACGGCAGTGAGGAACCGTTATTGATACATCCCGAGTGGCTGTGCCCGCGTCGACTCCTCGTCGGCCTGTTGCATCTGCTGGGCCAGCTGTTCGCGCGCTTGCGCGATACGGTCGGCCTGTTCGACGAGCTGCTCGGTGTCGACGTCGATCCCCGCGATGGGGCCGATGGCCTCCGTCAGCAGGACGCGCGCCGCCTCGGGGTCGGGGAAGTTGGCGTTTGCCTGGACAACCACCCCGAGGCCGTCGACGTCCTGCTCGCCGGCTTCGGCCAGCAGAGCGCCGGTGGGCCCGCTGATCAGGCCGCTCTCGCTGGGCGCAGGGATATCGTGGTCGTCGAGTAGCGTCCCGGCCTCGCCGGTCCCCACGCCGTACAGGCTCGGGACGCCATCTTTTTCCTCCGGGAGCCCGCTGAGATAGATCGGTGTCACGCCGTTCTCGGCCAGCCAGCCCGTCACACAGGTTGCGAACTCCCGGGCTACCTGTGGTGAGACGGGGACGTCGCTCTGGAGGACGAGCAGGTCCCGCTCCCCGTCGGCGTAGACCCGAACTGGCGGCCGGATGTCGCGCTCGCCCTCCTCGTAGACGGCAACCTCCGGCAGCCCCTCGCAGTGACAGGACGCGTGGTAGGTCATGTCGAACTGCTCGACGAGGTGATCGGCGGCGATCTTCCCGACGAGGCCGACGCCGGGCAGCCCTTCGACCAGCACCGGCGCCTCGAGGTCGACCGCCTCGTGTTCTGCAACGTGTGCCATACACGAGACGGGAACGCCCAGGGACTTATAGTATCGGCCGTCAACACGCGACTCCCGACGGGCCCAAACGCAACCGCTAACCGCGCGGCGTCGCAACCCTCCCCGTGGACGAGACAGTCGACTGGCTCCGGAGTCGCCCCTACTACGAGGGTCAGATCACCGACCACCGCATCCTGTCGGGCCGCGAGGGGAGACACCGCAATCTCGATCTCGACGGGCGCCTCGCGAGTGCGCTCGAAGGGGCGGGCATCGACCGCCTCTACGCCCACCAGGCCGAGGCGATCGAGGCCGTCCGCGACGGGTCGAACATCGTCCTCGCGACCCCGACCGCGAGCGGGAAGTCGCTCGCGTACACCGTCCCGGCCTTCGAGCGGGCGACCGACCACCTCGGGACGACCCTGTACGTCGGCCCCCAGGTCGCGCTCATCAACGACCAGGAGGAGACCCTCTCCGACCTGGCTTCGGGGCTGGGCTTTGGCTCCCGCGTGACCGTCGACCGCTACACGGGCCAGCTGTCCAGAAGCGAGAAGGGGGCCGTCCGGGACCGCCAGCCGACGGTTCTGCTCGTGACGCCCGACATGCTCCACTACGGGATTTTGCCCCACGCTCGCCGGCTGTGGAAGTGGTTCCTCGAGCGCCTGGAGACCGTCGTCGTCGACGAGGTCCACGAGTACCGTGGCGTCTTCGGCAGCCACGTCGCGCCCGTCCTCCGCCGTCTCAACCGTCTCTGCGAGCGCTTCGACGCCGACCCCCAGTACGTCTGCTGCTCGGCGACCATCGGCAACCCCCGCGATCACGCCGCTCGCGTCACCGGCCAGGACCCGGAGTCGTTCGCACTGGTCGAGGAGGACACGAGCGCCACTGGCCCCACACACTGGGTGTGCTGGAACCCGCCCGAGTACGAGGGCGGGGGCTGGGGGAGCAGCCGCCGGAAGTCGAGTCACGGCGAGACGGAGCGCCTGTTCGTCGATCTCGTCGGGCGCGGTTTTCAGACAGCCGCCTTCGTCGACTCCCGGCAGACAGCAGAGCGGTACGCGACCGAGAGTGCCGACGCCCTCCGCGAGCGCGGCAAGGGGGACCTCGCCGTCGCCGCCTACCAGGCCGCTCTGACCGACGAGCGCCGCGAGAGGATCGAGGCTGGTCTGCACGACGGCTCAGTCCGGGGCGTCTGGACGACCAGCGCGCTCGAACTCGGGGTTGACGTCGGCGGCCTCGACGTGGTTTTGCTCGATGGCTACCCCGGAACGCGGATGCAGACGTTCCAGCGCGCCGGGCGGGCCGGCCGCGGGACCGATCCCAGCCTCGTCGCGCTGGTCGCCGGCGAGGACCAGCTCGACCAGTTCGTCGTCCGCAACCCCGGCCGCCTGTTCGACGACGAGCCCGAGCAGGCGGTCACGAACCCCGAAAACGACCACATCCTGCCCGACCACGTCTGCGCTGCCGCCCGGGAAAGCTGGCTCCGGCCCGACGACGACTGCCACTTCGGCGAAACATTCCCGGACGTTGTCGCCGACCTCGAAGCACGCGGGGACCTCGACAGGCGGACGACCGACCGCGGGACACGCTGGCTCTACGACGGCGAGGGCAGCCCCGCTCACGATACGAGCTTGCGAACCGCCGACGACCGCGAAGTCCAGTTGCTGACCCGAAACGGCGACCAGATCGGGACGCTGCCTTTCGGCGACGCGCTCCGGGATGCCCACCCCGGGGCGATCTACCACCACCAGGGCACAACCTACGAGGTGACCGACCTCGATCTGACACACGACGTGGCCGAACTCGACCGTACCTGGGCCGACTACTTCACGCGTCCCCTCCACGAGAAGGCAATCACCGTCGAGGAGGACCTCGCGGAGGCAGCGATGGAGGCACGCCCGGACGTGCCCGTCCGGTTCGCACGGGTGACGATGCACAAGCAGATCACGGGTTTCCAGCGGTACGACGGGACGACGGGCGAACTCCTGGGCGAGCAGCCGCTCGACCTGCCCGAGACGACGCTGCAGACGCGGGCGCTGTACTACACACTTCCCGGGGAACTGGAGCAGGAGCTCCGGGCGCGCGGGGACTTCGCCGGTGGCATCCACGCCGCCGAACACGCGATGATCGCAACCTTCCCTCTCGCCTTCCTGTGTGACCGCCGCGACATCGGCGGGCTCTCGACGCCGCTGCACCCCCACACCGGCCGGAGCACGGTCTTCGTCTACGACGGCCACCCCGGCGGCGTCGGCCTGGCAGAGAGCGGCTTCGGGGCGATCGACGAGGTCGCGGCGACGACCCTGGATATGGTCTCCTCGTGTGACTGTGCGGGTGGGTGTCCGGCCTGTGTCCAGTCGCCACACTGCGGGAACGCCAACGAGCCACTGGACAAGGCCGTCGCGGTGGCGTTGCTCGAAGCGCTCGCGACTGGTGAGACGTGACCCCGGCGATGACTGTCTCTACCCCCAGGTTTCTTGCCCCCCGGGTCCACACTGGGAACGTGGCCGACGATATTCCCACCGACGCACGGGATGTGCTCGCGCAACTGCTCGAGGAGTGTGCGGCGGCGCTCGACGAGGGCGACTGCGAGACCGCCCGTGACACGATCGGCTCCGCACAGTCGGTGGCGACGAACAAACTCCCCGAGAGCGATCTGCGTGGCCACCTCCTCCACGGCTGTGAGCGGACCGAGGTGTTGCTCGACCCGGAGGGGGACGCCGAAGTCGACGCTGCAAACGAGTACGTCGCCGCGATGCGCCGCCGACTCCCCGAGGACGGCTGACGCTCTCACCCGAGCTGTTCGGCGACGACCGCGTCGGCCTCGGCGACGAACGCCTCCTCGTTGCCTGCCGGGATGGTCGCACCCGCGGCCACGTCGTGTCCGCCGCCGTCGCCGCCGACCGCCCGGGAGGCCTCGCGCATCACCACCGAGAGGTCCAGCCCTCGACCCACGAGACGGCTGGTCCCGCGCGCCGAGACCTTGGTCTCCTCGTCGCTTTTCCGGGCAAAGGCCACGATCGGGCGGTCGGGGTCGACACCATCGACGCCCAGTGCCATCCCGGCGACGATGCCAACGATGGTCTCGCGGATCTCCTCGCCGGCGTCAAAGTACTGGACGTAGTCGGCGCGCTCGACGCCCCGTGACTTGACACGTTCCAGCCCCTCCGAGAGGTTCCGGCGGTGGTTCTGGAGGAGGCGACGGGCCCGCTCTAAGGCCTTCTCGCGGTCGCCGAGACAGACCGCGAGGCCGACGTCCGCCCGCTCGTAGCGAGCCGTCGCGTTCAGAAGGGTCGAGAACTCGCTTGCGTCGCGGAGTTCCGTCCCCGGCTGTTCCTGTTCGAGCGTGTAGGTCGTCCCGACGAGGGCGTCGACCTTGTCGGCCGGAACCCCGCGCTGGAGCGCCCGCTGGACGAGCGCGCTGGCGACTGTCTGGCGCTCCCTATCGGAGAGATCAACCCAGCGGCACCAGCCGTCCCCATCCCCCTCCCGGAGGTCGACGTCCAGCTCCGAGAGGAAGGTGACCGCGCCGCCCTCGTCGTTCGAGATGCCCGGAATGCGGACCTCGCTTGCGTACTCGAGCAGTTTGGGGAGCGGTCGGGTCTGCCTGCCGTACAGCGCGAGGTCGGTCCGCTCGGCGAGAACCCCTGCCTCGATGCCCTCCTCGACGATAGCGCGGTTGGCGCCGATCAGCTCCCCTCCGGCTGCCTGCATGTCCCCGACCGCGCCGACGACGGCGAGCGCCGCGAGGTCGCGGTTGCTCGCTGTGGGGTCGTCTGTGTCTGCAGTCTCGAAACTCGCACCAGTGTCTGCGAGCGCCCGCGCGAGGACGTACGCCGCCCCCGCACCGGAGAGTTCCGAGGCGCCGTCGATGCCCGCGAGCAGCGGGTTCAGGTGGTACTCCGTCTCCGCCTCAGCGGGCTGGTGGTGGTCTGCGATGACGGGCTCGAAGTCGCCAGCCCGTTCGTGGTCGGCGATGACGTCCAGTTGCCCGCTGCCGAAGTCAGTAAAGAGGACGGCGTCGTACTCCCGGGCAGCGATCGAGGCGATTTCGGTCTCGTCCAGTTGCTTCTTGAAGACGACCTCGAAGGGGACGTTCGCGCGTTCGAGCGCGGTCGCCGCAATGGCAGCGCTCGTCAGACCGTCGGCGTCGATGTGGGAGGCGAGCAACACCGCCTCGGCCTCCCTGAGTCGCTGTGCGCAGGCGCGGGCGGGGTCGTCGAGGTCGGGGACCGGTCCCATCGATCCCGGATAGGCGCGGGTTCGGACTTAAAGTTCCGGTCCGCGTCGAGTTCGCCGGTAGGCCGACGAGAGCGATGACTCGGCGGGACAGCAGGCGCTCACCCGCCGAGGTAGAGGCGGCCGACTTCCTCGTCTTCCAGCAGCTCCGTGCCGGAGCCGGTGAACTTGATCTCGCCGCTTGCCAGCACGAACCCCCGGTCTGCGACCGACAGCCCCTTCTCGGCGTTTTGCTCGACGAGCAGGAGCGTCGTGCCGAGATCGTTCAGGTGACGGATGCGCTCGAACACGTCGTCGATGTACTTCGGTTCGAGGCCGATAGAGGGTTCGTCGAGCAACATGAGTTCGGGGTCGACCATCAGCGCCCGCGCGAGTTCGAGCAGGCGGCGCTGTCCACCCGAGAGCGTGGCTGCCTTCTGTTCGCGGATGTCCCCGAGAATCGGGAACTCGTCGTACAGTTCTTCAGCGCGCTCGCGGGCACGGTCGTCGTCCTCGAAGATGTACCCCCCCATGAGCATGTTCTCGTGGACGGTCATGTCCGGGAAGACACTCGCAGACTGGAGGACGTAGCTCATCCCCGAGGCGAGACTCTCCTGTGGGCTCCGCCCCGTGATGTCCTCACCGTCGAAGGTGACCGTGCCGCCGAAGACGTCTGCGAAGCCGTAGACGCTTTTCATCAGTGTCGATTTCCCCGAGCCGTTCGGCCCGATGAGACAGGCGATAGAGCCCTCCTCGACCGCGATATCGATGCCGTGGATGACGGTGGTGTTGCCGTAGCCGGCAGTCACGTCTGACAGTTCCAGCAGCGCGCGTTCACCCCCATCTGCGCCGGCTTCAGGGGTGGGTCGGGTATCGTTCATCTCACTCCCTCCCGAGGTAGGCGTCGAGGACGCGCTCGTCGTTCTGTATCTCCTCCGGTGTGCCCTCGGCGATGCGCTCGCCGTGGGCCAGCGCGTAGATGCGGTCGGCGATCTCCATGACGAAGTCCATGTTGTGTTCGATGAGCAGTATCGTCACGTTCTGTTCGGTGTTCGTGTCGCGGATGTAATCGAGCATCTGCTCTATCATCGAGGGGTTGATGCCTCCGGCCGGTTCGTCCATCAGCAGGATCTCGGGGTCTGCCATGAGCGCCATCGCGAACTCGAGCAGCTTCTGCTGGCCGAAGCTCATCCGACCTGCGCGGACGTCCGCGAGCCCGTCGAGGTCGACGTACTCCAGCAGTTCCCTGGCCCGGCTGTGGGTCTCGCTGTCCGGGCGGCGGAACTGCGCGACGAAGCTGTTGTTCCGCTGTGCGGAGGCCAGCAGGTTCTCCTTGACGCTCATGTCCTCGTAGACGCGGGTCTGCTGAAACATCCGCCCGAGTCCGGCCTGGGCGACCCTGTGTTCGGGCCAGCCCGTAATCTCCTGGCCGCGGAGATAGACGTGGCCGTCGTCGACCTGGTAGGTTCCGGTGATGCAGTTGAACAGCGTGGACTTGCCGGCGCCGTTCGGGCCGATGAGCCCGACAATCTCGCCCTGGTCTACGTGCATATCGACTTCGTCGACGGCGACCAGCCCGCCAAAGCGCTTTGTCACACCCTCCGTGCGGATGACTGTCTCACCGGACGCATCCGTGTCAGTCGCGGTCTGCTGTGCCACGTCAGTCAGCACCTCCCTCTGGTTCGACGTCGGTGTCGGGGGAATCTTCGCCCGCGGCCCCGCCGCCGTGTTTGTAGTACTCCATAGCGCTTGCCCGCTCGCGCAGCTGCCCGACGACACCTTCCGGGAACTGGACGACGGTCACGATTACGACGACTCCGAGGACGATGAGCTGCAGGCCGGGGAAGAACGTGTCTATCTGCAACACGAGCGCCCACAGCCCGAACGCGCCCAGCACGGGCCCGGCCACCGTACCGGTCCCGCCGAGAAACGCCATCACGATGAACTCGACGTTCCAGGCGGTATTGAACGCCTGCTGTGGGTCGACGAACGTGTTGTACGGTGCCCACATCGCGCCGACCAGCCCCGTGAACAGGGCCGCGAGCATCCACGCCGCCGTCTTGTAGTAGGTGGTGTTGATGCCCATCGCGATGGCCTTCTCCTCGTCGTCGCGGATGGTGTTGAGGATGTAACCAAAGCGCGAGTCCAGCAGGTAGTAGACAACGGCGATTTCGGCGACGAGCGTCCCCAGAATCGTGTAGTAGAACAGCGACTGGGGCGGGACGTCCAGCATAATGATACCGTCGGGGCCGCCCGTAACCTCGAGGTTCCGGGTGACCTGGATGGCGACCAGCAACACGCCGAGTGTCGCGATGGCGAAGTATCCGCCCTGCAACCGGAGCACGAGCAGGCCGATGACCGCGGCGAAGATCAGCGCCGCGATAGCCGCGGCGACAAACGAGAGCGGCAGGGAGACGCCGTAGGTCTTGAAGAGGATGGCGCTGGTGTACGCACCGACGCCGAAGAAGGCCATGTTCCCGAAGCTCGGGTAGCCCGTCTGGCCGCCCAGGAGGTCCCAGGACAGCGCCAGCACGCCGAAGATGTACAGCTGTATCGCGACGGAGGTCCAGAACTGTCCCAGCAGACCTGCGGCCTTTAGAGCGACCGCCACGACGGCGAAGGCCACGAGAAGCACCCAGCCGTAGCGGTCAGAGGTATCTAGCACCTGCCGGGCGCGGTCGAGCGCGACGTCCCAGACGATCGCGAGGAACCCGATGACGAACAGGATTGCCGAGGTGTCCGCTGCCGGGAGCGGGCCATAGAGCTGGAGCAGGGTCAGCAACACGACGACGAGCCCGAACAGCGCCCAGATCCGCTCCCCGTCGAGAACCGTCGCCCAGAGAACAGAGAGGATGCCCGCGGGGGCGAGCAGCGTCGCGTACACGGCGAGTGAGACGCCACCTACCTGTTCGAGGACGACGAGCACCCCAGCTCCGACGAGGCCGACGGCACCCGCGGCGAGCAGCATGTACTCCCGCAGCGAGTCCGGCGTCACGATGGCAAGCGACGAACCGGCCCGCGTGCCGCCCTCATCACTCTCGATAGACTGGCCGAACAGGCCGCTGGGCTTGACGACCAGCAGGACGATGAGCAGCGAGAAGCTCACCGCGAGCGTCCACGTCGAACTGACGAACCCGGTGACGAGCTCTTCGATCGACCCGAGCGCCAGCCCGCCGACGAGTGCACCCGGGATCGAGCCGATCCCACCGAAGACGACGATGACGAAGCTCTTCAGCGTGTAGACCAGCCCCATCTGTGGCTGGAGGCTGAGAATCATCCCGATGAACGCGCCCGCACCGCCGGCGATGGCTGCCGAGAGCCCGAACGTGATCGCGCGGGTGTGTTCGACGTCGATGCCCACGAGTTCGGAGGACTGTGGGTTCTGTGCCACCGCTCGGATAGCGCGACCGCGGCGGGTCCGCTTGAGGTACAGCCACAGCAGCGCAGTGAGCGCCAGAGCCCCGACGAACGCGATGAGCTTCAGCTTCGGAACGACGATGCTGGCGAGTCGCATCGACGGGTCCGCCAGAGCGACCCCGGTACTCCGGGGGTCTGCTGACCACGCCAGGATTGCCATTTGCTGGATTGCGATACTGATGCCGAAGGTGATGAGCAGCGTGAGAAAGACGTCGCCGCCGCTGACCTGCTGGACGAGGACCCGCTGGAGTGCGTACCCGACGACGAAGAGAATGGCCACCGCGACTGGCACGGACGCGAGCGCGACCGCAAGCGACGCCTCGCCGCCGGCGGCGACCTGGACGGTCCAGTAGCTGGTGTAGCCACCGAGCATCACCATCTCCCCATGGGCGAGGTTGATGATGTCGACGACCCCCCAGATGAGCGCGAAGCCGACGGCTATCGTCGCGAACAGCGACCCGACCAGCAGGCCGTTGACTGTGAACTGGACGAATTCCTGGGCGACCATGCGTTCCCCTTACCGCTCCGACCAGGCTGGCATCGGGTGGAGCGGTTCGGACTGGCGGGCGGCCTCGGGGTAGACGATCTGCTTGCCGGGGTCGGGCTGCCACTGGTAGACGAGCATGTTCTTGTCGATGACCCCGTTGTCACCGAACTGGATGGTGCCATAGAGGCTGTCGAACTGGATGTCGCGGATGGTGTTCCGGACGTTGGTCGGCGTGAGTTCGTCGGTCTGCCGGAACGCCTCTGCGAACGTCTCGACGACGACCGCCCCGGCGGCGTTGTGGTAGTCCGGCGTGTAGTCGAACCTGCCCTCGTGATCCGAGACGTAGTTGTCGGTCGAACCGTACACGACGTCGTCGAAGTTGGCGTTGACCGCCCAGGAGCTCGGCCCGTACCAGTAGTTGCCGTTGCTCCCGGACTGCTCTTTGAAGCTGTCGGTCAGGCTCCCGACCGTCGCCATCGCCGCGTCGACGTTGACGTCCTGACTCTCCATCTGGTCGGCCGCGATGACCGCGTGCTTCTGGTGAGCACACAGCAGGAGAACGTCGGCGTCGCTGTCTCGCACGCGCCCGAGATTCGTCGACAGATCCGACGTCTCCGTCGGGAAGCTCCGGTCGACGACCAGTTCCATCCCGTCAGTGTTCTGGATTTTGCTCTTGGCGCCCTCGGCGCTGGACTGGCTGAAGGTGTCGTCCTCGGCCAGGAGCGCGACCGACTGTGATCCGGATGCGAGCCCGGAAACCATATCGAGGAAGCTGAGGGGGTACTTGTCGGCCGTCGGCAGCAGGCCGAAAATCCAGTCGTTGCCCTGGCTGAAGATCTCCGGGCTCGCACCACCGCCCTCGACCATCGGCACCTGGTTGTTCGCTGCGACGGCGCTGGCCGGCAGCGTCACCGTACTGGAGTAGGGCCCGAGGAGGTACTGGACGCCCTCCTGGTCGATGAGTTCCTGGTAGATGGCCCGCGACTTGGAGGCGTCGGTCTCGTCGTCACGCAGCTCCATCTCCAGCTCGTAGGTGTTGCCGTCGCCGGCCTCGACGCCGCCGGCCTCGTTGATCAGCTGGATCGTCTGCTCGTAGGAGTCCCGGTACAGCTGTCCCAGGTCGGCGTTGTCACCCGAGAGGCTCATCGAGCCGCCGAGCGTCATGACCTGCATGCCACCGCCGTCGGTCGATCCGCCGTCGCCACCGTCGCCGCCGTCGCCGCCGTCGCCGCCGTCGCCACCGTCACCGCCGTCGCCGCCGTCCCCGCCGTCGCCGCCGTCCCCGCCGTCCCCGCCGTCGCCGCCGTCCCCCGAACAGCCGGCGAGGCCGGTGAGGCCGACAACTCCAGCACTGCCAGCGAGCTTTACGAACGTGCGCCTGTTGTGTTCCCCTGTCATCTGTTGTCACCTGTATGTCTATAATCCACAATAACAAGATGCGTGAATGCTAAAATAAAGGTGGCGAAGTATCCGATCCAGGTGGTGTGAGGAATGACGCCGGGTTTAACGCGCCTCGAACGCGTCGACGGTCCGCCGCGCCAGCTCCTCGAAGTCGGCCTCGTCCGGCACGACGTCCACGTCGATCTCTGCGACCTCTGCCGTTTCTGCTGTGGGGGCCCCGATAGTTCCGACGATGGCATCTCCGAGCCCGGAAAGCGCCGCGTCACGGACGCCGCGGTCGGCGGCCGCGTCGAGGAAGTGTTCCACGGTCAGCGAGGAGGTAAAGAGCGCGGCGTCGAGTCGGCCCTCGGCGGCCCGCTCGGCCGAAGTGCCGGCGTCCTCGGGGCGGACCAGCCGGTACAGGACAGTCTCGTGGAGGTACGCGCCTGCGGACTCCAGCCCGTCGAGCAACACGTCGGAGCCGTGGTCGCTGCGCGCGACCTCGACGCGGGCGCCACCGACCTCGCCGGCCAGGTGGTCGACGAGGCCCTGTGAGGAGAACTCCGCGGGGACGACGTCGACCGCGTAGCCCGCCTCGCGGAGCGCCCCGGCGGTCGTCTCGCCGATGGCACACAGGGTCGTGTCGCCGGGCTCCCAGCCGGCATCGGCAGCCAGTTCGGCGCCGGTCTTGCTCGTCAGGATGGCGTACTCGGCGTCACTTCGCGGCCTCGTGTCGGCGGGTTCGACGGCGAGCATCGGGTCGGGGAGCGGATCGACTCCCAGCCCTTCGAGCGTCGCGACCGCCTCCCGCAGGCGCTCGTCGTCCGGGCGGAAGACGGCGACTGTCGGCCGGTCGCTCATCGCGCCTCCGACGTTTGCAGGAACTCGACGACTCGATCGCGGGTGGCGGCGACGTCGCCGATCACGGTCAACGCGGGCGGTTCGATGCCGACCTCGTCGCGGGCCCCGACGATAGTCTCGAGCGTTCCGGTGGCGACCTGCTGGCCGGACCGGGTCGCGCGCTCGATCAGCGCGGCGGGCGTCGCGGGATCCATCCCCCCTTCCCGCAACGCGGCGGTGTACTCGGGGAGTCGCGCGACGCCCATCAGGACGACGATGGTCCCGCCGGTCTCGGCCAGCGCCGCCCAGTCGACGGCCGACTCCTCTTTGGTCGGGTCCTCGTGGCCGGTGACGAGCGTCACCGCGGAGGCGTGCTCGCGGTGTGTGACCGGGATGCCCGCGACCTCCGGGCCGGCGATGGCCGAGGTGACTGCCGGGACAACCTCGAAGTCGACGCCGTTATCGGCGAGGTGGGCCATCTCCTCGCCGCCGCGGCCGAAGACGGTCGGATCCCCGCCCTTGAGACGGACGACTGTCTCCCCCTCGTGGGCGAGTTCGACCAGCCGGTCGTTGATGTACGCCTGCGGGGTTTCCTCGCCGTGGGCGCGCTTGCCGACGTCCTCGCGCTTGTCCTCGGGGATGTCTTCGAGGATGTCCGGCCCCGGCAGCTTGTCGTGGAGGATGACGTCGGCCGCCTCCAGCAGGCGCTGGGCCTTGACCGTCAGCAGCTCCGGGTCGCCCGGGCCGCTGCCGACGAGGTAGACGACACCCTCACTCATCGTTCCGTTTCGCGTCGTCGGGCTGGTCGCGCTTCGCTGCATCGACGAGTTCTCTGGCTCCCTCCTCGGCGAGATCCGCCGCGAGCGCCCTGGCAGCCTCGGCGTGGCGCTCGACGGGCAGGTCCCGCGTTTCCACAACCTCTTCGGTCCCGTCCTGAGAGAGGACCCGGACTGCCGTCGTGACGACCTCCCCCTGCAGGCGGGCGTAGACGCCGACGGGGGCGACACAGCCGCCGCCGAGTTCCGCGAGCACCGTCCGCTCGACGGTCGTCTCGACGCGGGTCGGCGGGTGGTCGAGGACATCGTTGAGCTGTTCGGCGAGGTCGCCGTCGACGGCCGTCACGGCGATAGTGCCCTGCCCCGGCGCCGGCACGAACTCCGTCGGCTCGAGGCGTTCGTACTCGAGGGAGTGGAGGAGGCCGGACCGGGCCAGGCCCGCCTCCGCGAGACAGATGGCGTCGTACTCGACGTCAACGTCCCGTTCGAGTGCCCGGCGCTCGATCGCTGCGAGGCCGTCGAACCACTCCTCGACCGTCCGGTCGAAGTCCGGACTCACTTCGCCATCATCTCCGCTCTCGCTCTCGGCCTCGGCGGCTTCCATGCGCGCCTCGTGTTCGCGCTGGAGAGAGGGTGCGAGCAGCTTCGCGACGCGCGTGTCGACGTTGCCCCGGAGCGGCTCGACCGTCAGATCCGGTCGCTCTGCGAGTAGCTGTGCGCCCCGGCGGAGGCTGGAGGTGCCCACCGTCGCCCCCTCGGGGAGGTCCGCCAGCGCCGTCCCGCCCGGCGTGAGGAGGACGTCCGCGGCCGCCGCCCGTTCGGGGATGCCCGCGACGACCAGGTCGTCGGGCTGGTCGGTCGGGAGGTCCTTCATCGAGTGGACCGCGGCGTCGAGATCGCCGTCGATGACCTTCTCGTCCAGGGCGCGGACGAACGCGCCGGTCGTCCCGAGCCGGTGGATGAGTTCGTCCCGTAGCTGGTCGCCCCGCGTCTCGACCTCGACGAGGTCGACCGAGAGGCGGCGCTGTTCGAGCGTCTCCTTGATCGTGGCGGCCTGGCGAACGGCGAGGTCCGATCCCCGGGTGCCGACGCGCACTGTCCGCCCACGCGTGCTCATTACTTCCCCTTCCACGGCCCGGGGTGAAAAGCACACCACTTCGCGTCGACGGTCAGACCTCCTCTGGTGTCTCCCCGCCGACGCCGGCAGGCACCTGCGGCGAGCGGATCCCCTCGTCGTCGAACGCGTCGAGGACCCGCGCAGTGACATCCGACTTGAACGTGAACTCCTCCCGGAGGTCGGTAACGTAGGCCTTCCCGCGGATCGTGCGGTAGTAGAGGTTGTCCTCGACCAGCACCGTCACGGGCAAGCCGTCGGTGACGTAGACGTACTGTGAGGTGTAGAGGGCGTCCTCCACGATCTGGCGGGCCCGCCCGACGTCGGCGGCAGGGTCGACGAAGAACTCGACGACGACCAGCATTTCGGCGTTGCCACCGCTGGCGTTCGCGGTCGATTCGCTGACGAACAGGAAATTCGGTACCGCGACGAGGTCATCGTCGGGCGTCTCGAGCACCGTCGAGCGGATGCCGATGTCGGTGACCTCGCCGTAGTGGTCGCCAATCCGGATCTTGTCGCCGATGCGATAGGGCTGTTCGGCCACGAGGATCAACCCGCCGACGACATCCGCGAGGAGGTCTTTCAGTCCGAGCCCCAGCGCCGCGCCGAGTAGGCCGGAAAAGGCAACCAGTTGCGTCGTCGAGAACTCGAACAGCAGGCGAACGACGACGTAGATGCCGATCCCGTAGACAGCGAACTTTGCGACCGGAATGAGTAGCGTGACCCGGAACCGCTGGGTCGCCAGTCGGTCGGCGAGCACCGTCAGAGAGACGTTGACCGCCTTTGCCAACAAGTAGGCGGCCAGGAGGACGAGACCGGCGTTGACGAGAACCGCGACCGTCACCTCCGTCCCCGCGATGCCGCCGGACGCTACCATATCAACCGCCTCTCTCGGAGCAACTCGACGGCGGCGTGCAGCGCCTCGGGAACGACGGAGACCGAGTCGTCGGACACCTCGACCATCCCCTGCTGAGCGAGCGTCTGGAGCGTCCGGTCGACGGCAACATCCTCGAACATCCCGGTCAGGTCAGCTCGACTGCGGCTGTCGTTTGCGAGCACCGACCAGAGAACGAACGCCTCCTGATCGTCGAGTTCGGGCTGGGGGTCCAGCTGTTCGACGTACGCCGGGGCAATCTCGCCGTCGGTCACGCCCCGTTCCCAGAGGACAGTCGCGATACCCGGATTCCCGTTCGACAGCAGAGCGACCTTCTGGAAGACGACCGTCTCGACGTCAGTCTCGCTGCGCCCGGGTGACCAGGAGGTGAGATACGCCAGGTTCGGTTCCGGGATCGGAACGCTGACCGACCTGCCACCCGGCACGCCAACGCGGTAGGTGTCGAAGCCGATCGACTTCACGCGGCCGGCCGCTCCGGTCTCGACGAACGCCGGCAGATCTGGGCCGTACCGGTCGGTCAGGAGGCTGGCCACCCCCTCCGCCGAGAGCTCCGGGTCGGGAACGACAGCCCCGAACGACTCGCCGATGTTGCGCACGCCGGTCAGATACGACCAGGCGTACGCGTTCCAGGCTGTGATGACGAACGTGTCGGAGGCGGCAATTGATTCGAGGAACGCGTCGAGAACCCCGAACCCACCGATCCGCCGGGTGAACAGGGCGTGGCAGTCGGTCAACACGAGCGCGTCGTGGTCCGCGACATCCGGGAGGTTCGCCATCGTCGCCGAGGACGGGAAGGTCACGTGGGTCACGTCGCCGAGTGCGTCGGTCACGTACTCCACGAGAGCCGCTCGTCCGCCGAAGGGTTCGGTGACGATGGCGACGTTGGGGCTGCCCCCCTCGCGGTACTCCGCGATGGCCTCGTCGAGCGTTTCGAAGTGTGCCTCTAGCCCCGCCGCACGCAGGTCCGACGCCGTGACAGTGCCCGGCATACCCGGAACGATAGCCCAGACGTCGACGCCAACCCACAAAAGCGTTCCTCCAGGTCGCCTCAATCACGGTGCGCAATCGGCGTGCCCGGCTACCACGGTTCGTCCTTCAGGCCGAGCCAGTAGGCTGCGCCGTTTGTCGCCACGTGCAGGAGGGGCGTGATGACGACGACGACGACGAGCACCGGGAGAGTGAACGTCTCGACGACCCACCCGGGGGCGGCGATCGCCCCGAGGAGGAGCGCGCCGACGACGAAATCCAGCTGATCGACGCCGGGAAACGCCGCACCGCGTTCCCGGCCGGTCCGGCGTTTCAGAAAGGAGGCCCCGACATCCCCGAGCATCGCGCCAAGCGGAAAGGCGAGCGCGGCCGCAAACGGAAAGCCCGGGAGCGTCACGCCGAGGAGTTCGCTCGCGGGCTCGCGGACGCTCTCGAGGGCAAAGGCGACGGCGACACCGACCGCCCAGCCGCCCAGCGTCCCGCGCCAGGTCTTCCCGTCGCCGAGAATCCGGCGCCCGCCCAGCGTCCGCCCGCCGTCGATGGGGCGGCCGCCACCGACGAGGACTGCCGCGTTGTTCGGCACGTAGGCTGGGAGCATCGCCCAGAGCGCCGTCACGATGACGTCGAAGACCATACGGACGGAACTCCGTGACGGGGCTTAGTTGTGCGGTATTTCGCGCCGAGAAAAGGCACCCCGGGAGCTAGTCGTACCCCGAGAGGTGGAACTCGCCCATCGTCGAGAGCGTGGTGATGCCCGAGGGGTGGGGCACCTCGTGGATCGGCCCCTCCAGTATGAGCCAGGCGATCACTTCTCTGCCCTGGATGAGCTGGCCGTCGGCGTACTGGGCGGGATGGTAGAACGCAAGTTCTGCCCCCGGATCGAGAACGCGCGTCGCTTCGCCGATCTCGTCCGAGTCCGCACGGACGATAACCATCTCCTTTGTGTTGTCGAGCGGGATGTCGATCGTCTGTGAGAAGCCGTCGCGGGTGAACCGGACGATCTTCTGCTCGTCACCCTCGACGTAGACCTCCTCCTCGGGCTTGTACCACTCGTCGCCGTCGAAAATCTCCGTCTGGACGGAGCCGGCCACGCCGGGCGTCGGCTTGAACGACCAGTACGACAGGTAGTACTGGACGGGGCCGTCGTGGTTGCGCCGGTCGGGGTTGTTGAGGTACTCCGTGATGTAGCCGGGGCCCTGTCGCTGCCAGGACGGCATGAATATCCCGTCCTCGTAGAAGTCGAAGTTGATGTAGTAGTTGTACGGTCCAAAGCGGTGGCCCGAGTGAAAGTCCACGGCGTTGGGGAGCGCCCCGGTGTGGAAGTGGGTCCGCAGCCGGAAGCCGCCCGGATGGCGGTCGGTCTCCGGGTACTCGGTCTTGCCGAGCACGCCCGGCCCGCCGAATGAGGAGCTGTGGATGTCCCAGTAGAGGAGATTCCCGCTGAAAACCGGTTTGTCGTCGGGGAAGTACCACTCGCGGGTGTTGCGGCCGTTCCGCTCGGGGAGGTCGTAGCCCGTGGGGGTCGCGACCGCCGCCATGTCCTCGAAGACCTTGCTCCCGTTGTACCTGGCGTCGACGACAGCACCCTCCGTCGTCGGGGGCGACCAGTTGACCTCCCAGCCGGACTCGTCGATGGTCTCCGGCGGCGTATCGATGTTGTGGAAACCTTCGGGGCCGGTGATCTGGGGCCGCTGCGTCATCGGCGGGACGGGCAGATCCCCGACCTGTGAATCGCCGCTCGGATTCAGCTCGGCGGCGATTTCCATCGGCGATTTCCGGGTGAACTCGTCGATCCGCGTGACGTCGAGCAGGTCGAACTCGGTGCCCGAGACGTCGACGAAACAACTCAGGAGCGAGAGCCCGCCGTCGTCGTTGTTGAAGTAGTACGCGATGGGCGTGACGGCGCCGTGTGGATAGTCCGCGTAGCCGGTGATGATCTCTGCGACCTTCACGAAGGGGTACCACTGGCGGCCCTCGAGGTGTTGCCAGACCTCGTCCTGGCTGAGGGTAAAGGCGTGGCGCTGGCGCTGATTCTCGTTGGTGTACCCGCGCTCGAACTCGATGTCCATCGGGTCCGTGATGTGGAGGCCGACGAGTTCGTCCTCCACCCGGTCGACGAGCCCGTAGGCGACCTGGCGATCCGTGACGGTGATGGTGAACGTCGCTGGCTCCGCAGTCGCCTCGCTGGCCGAGACGCTGGCGACGTCGAAGGATCCGCTCGAGGCGTGCTCTGCCTCGACGTTCATGCCGGTCGTCCCCTGGACGCTGATGGCGTCGAGGTTGTTCGTCAGCGGGTCGTAGGCCTCGAAGGACGCGATCCACCCGCCGATCACGTCGTTGACCGCCGGGTCCGAGACCAGCGTCTCGGCGGCCTGTCGCTTGCGGTAGGACCACAGCATCTTGTAGCTGTCCTCGGTGACGTCCCGGGTTCCGATCCGGCGGGCGCTGGTGATGCGCTCGCCCGGCTCGGGTGCCCCCTCCTGGGCTGCGACGTCAGTCACTACCTCGTCGACGCCTCCGGCCATCGCCGCTCCGAGGCCTGCTCCCATCCCGCCGATGGAAGCCAGAAATTGCCTGCGGTCGATGCCGTCGAACAACTGATCTGAGCTATCATCAACCATGCGTGGTGTTTCCGACCCAATCCAGACCTACTCATGGTAATAAGTTGTGGAAAAAGGGTGTTTTTGACGAAAACGAAAAATTTAAATTAGTCACACTGGACCGTGGCGACGATGCAAGACGAGACGACCCGACGCTGGTTCGTACGGGAGCTGGGAGTCGCGGCAGTCGTCGCCTCGATGGCTGGCTGTTCCGGGGACGGCGGTGATGGCAGCGACGGCGAGGACGCCACTCCGACGGGGACACCGGCTCCAACTGAGACGCCGAGTGCGACCGAGACGCCGACCGACACACCGAACCCGACCGAGACCCCGACCCCAACTGAGACGCAGAGCTCCACCGACACGCCGGCCGACGGGGGCGGGCAGTCGGAGGTCGACGAGTACCTCTCCGCCACCAGCAACTACGACGGGACGATCGCCGACATGACCGGCCAGGACGAGGTCGTCGTCGAAGTCGGCGCGGAGGGCAACGGCGGCGGCTTCGCATTCGGGCCAGCAGCGATCCGTGTCGACTCCGGAACCACGGTCGTCTGGAAGTGGATCGGAGAGGGGGGGCTGCACAACGTCGTCGCCGAAGACGGGAGCTTCGACAGCGGCGCTCCCGTTTCGGGCGCTGATGCCACGTTCGAGCACACCTTTACCGGGTCCGGGACCTGGCTGTACTTCTGTAATCCGCACAAGGCACTCGGCATGAAGGGTGCCGTGGTCGTCCCGTAGTTACTTCTGGCGCCAAACGGAAGGACTCTTGTTGACTCCGCTGTCATCGGCATACGATGGCCACCTGGAAGCGCGACTTCGCGAGCGGGCTCGTGGTCCTCGTGCCCCTGCTGATCTCACTGTTCGTCCTCGTGTGGCTGTACAACCGGCTGGCACGCATCCCGCTCAACATCGAGCCCGCGCCGCTGCGGGTCGCGCTGACGCTCGTCGTGTTCGTTTTGCTCGTCTTCGGTATCGGCTACCTGATGCGGACGGCGTTCGGGGCCGTCGTCGAGGCCGCTATCGACGACGTGATGAATCAGCTTCCGGGGCTGCGGATCGTCTACAACGCCTCGAAGATGGCCGTCGAGACGGCGCTGTCCGGCACCGACGAACTCCAGACCCCCGTCAAGATAGAGACCTGGACCGGCCACCGGATGACCGCATTCAAGACCGGCAAGAAGGCCAGCGACGGCCGCGACCTCCTTTTTCTCCCGACTGCGCCGAACATCACTACCGGCTTCGTCATCGAGGTCGATCCGGACGACTACGAGGAGATCGACGAGTCCGTCGAGGACGCGCTCACCCGGATTCTCAGCGCCGGCTTCGGCGAGGTCGACGACGAGACCCTCCCGGATGTCATCAACGAGATCACCGGAACGAGCGACGATTGACATCCTCACCCGCCTGCAGGCGGGATAACGAACACGTTTCCCGAAAGTCTCATACGGACACGCTGCCGAGTCAGAACCCCAGGAGACGTGAGGGCGCGCCCCCTTCACATTTTTGAGATGCGTAACACTTCCGTTATCCTTATGCCCGGCGCGTGGGAAGATAGAGAATATGCCAGAGACACGGCGGACCGTCGAAGGGGGAGAGCTGGCGACGCTGAAACAGCTCGCGCTCGTCGGCGCACTCGACAGCGAGGAGAAGCTCTCGTGTGCGGTGCTGGCCGAGCGTCTGTCCGTCTCGACACAGACAGCCTCCCGGCGGCTGCAGGCCCTCGAAGACGGGGGCTACGTCGAGCGCGACGTCGTCAGTGACGGGCAGTGGATCGACGTAACGACGGCGGGCGAGCGCCGCCTCCAGGAGGAGTACGCCGACTACCGGCACATCTTCGAGGCGGACGTCGACGTGACGCTCTCGGGGGCGGTCACGAGCGGCATGGGGGAGGGACGCCACTACATCACGCTGCCGGGGTACATGCGCCAGTTCCGTGAAAAGCTGGGCTACGAGCCCTTCGCCGGCACGCTCAACATCGACCTCACGGAGGGGAGTGTCCGGGCGCGAACCCAGCTGAACGGACTCGATCCCATCACGATCGAGGGGTGGGAGGACGACGAGCGAACTTACGGGCCGGCGTACTGCTACCCGGCGTCGGTGATGGTCGGAGAGACGTACGATCCCGCACACGTCATCACGCCGGAGCGGACACACCACGGCGACGACCACCTGGAGGTCATCGCGCCAGACAGACTCCGTGATGTCTTCGACCTGGAGGACGGAGACGAGGTGACAGTCGATGTCAAAGAGCGGTGAGATGCCCAGGGCGACCGGCGGTCTCAAGTCCGCCGTCGACGCCTTCCGGCGTGGCCGGCCCGTCTGCATCCACGACGCCGCCGACCGCGAGGGCGAGACCGACCTCGTCTACCCCGCGGGCACGGTGACGCCCGCGGCCGTCGCACAGATGCGAAACGACGCTGGCGGCCTCGTCTGTGTCGCGCTCTCCGATGCTGTGGCCGCCACCTTCGACCTCCCCTTCATGCAGGACACTCTCGATCACCCGGCCGCCGCGAACCACGACATCGCGTACGACGACCGCTCCTCCTTTTCGCTGACGGTCAACCACCGCGACACCCACACCGGGATCACCGACGAGGACCGCTCGCTGACGATACGGGAACTCGCAGACGCTGCCGCCGACCCCGCCGGAGTCGACTTCGCGGGCACCTTCCGCGCGCCGGGGCACGTCCACCTGCTGCGGGCCGCGCCGGGCCTGCTCGCCGACCGGGAGGGTCACACCGAACTCGCACTCGCACTCACGCGCGAGGCTGACCTGCCCCCCGCCGCGGTGGTCTGTGAGATGCTCGACGACGAAACGGGGGCCGCGCTCCCGCCCGCGGCCGCACAGGCGTACGCCGAGCGTCACGACATCCCCTACGTCGAGGGGGCGAGCATCGTCGAACGGTTCGGGTAGCTCTCCGCTCGGGACCGTCAACACTCTTAACGGTGGCCACAGATTGTCGGGTATGGGACCCGACGAGACCGACGGAGCCCGCACAGGCACGCAGCACGACCCCGACCGGAGGGGCCAGCAATGAGTGACCGCCCGGAGATGTACGAGGGCGTCGACACCGTCTGGCTCGACGGCGAGTTCGTCGACTTCGAGGACGCGACGGTGCACGTCCTCTCGCACGCGCTCCACTACGGGACGGGCGTCTTCGAGGGCGTCCGGTGTTACGACACCGCCGACGGCCCGGCCATCTTCCGGTGGGACGCCCACCTGGACCGCCTCTACGAGTCCGCAAAGCCCTACGACATGGAGATTCCCTTCGAACCGGCGGAGATCACGGAGGCGACGCTCGAGTTGATCCGCCGGGAGGAACTGGACTCCTGTTACATCCGGCCGGTTGCATTCTACGGCTACGGCCCGCTCGGGCTCAACCCCGCCGACGCGCCCGTCCAGGTCGGGATTGCGGTCTGGCCGTGGGGCGCCTACCTCGGCGAAGAGGCCCTGGAGGAGGGCGTCGACGTCGCAATCTCCTCCTGGCGGAAGTACGCCTCCAGCCAGATCCCGACGAACGCGAAGACGACCGGCGCGTACGTCAACAGCGTGCTGGCCAGCCTGGAGGCGACGGGCAACGACTACGTCGAGGCGATTGTCCTCAACAAGGAGGGCAACGTCGCCGAGGGCCCGGGCGAGAACCTCTTTCTCGTCCGCGACGGCGAGATCTACACGCCCGGCCTCGCCGAGTCGATCCTCGACGGCATCACGCGCCGGTCGGTCATCCGCATCGCGCGCGATCTGGGCTACACCGTCCACGACGACGCGACCATCTCCCGGGGGGAACTGTACACCGCCGACGAACTGTTCTTCTCGGGGACCGCGGCGGAGGTGACCCCGATCCGGAGCGTCGACGACAACGCCATCGGCGAGGGCACGAAGGGGCCGGTCACCGACGACATCCAGACACAATTTTTCGATCTCGTCGAGGAGGCCCCCGAGGAGTACGACGAGTGGTTCACGCCGGTCTGAGACGGTCGTCGCGGGTCGGTTCGCAGGGGGATTCATCACCTCTGTCCGGGTAGGTAGCGTCGAGACAAACCTATGGCGACATGTCCACACTGCGGCGAGTCGGTCGACGCGCGGTTCGAACACCTCTCCCGGATCGAGGGTGGCGGGAAGACGGGCGGCGAGTACGCGACCTTCCAGCTCGTCTGTCCAGCCTGTGAGACGATTCTCGGGGGCGCGATCATGAGCAAGGCCGAAAACAAGTCGTTCCTGTAAACGGTGGGGTCCCTTCGAGAGAGCCGTCAAACTCGGCCACGGGACCACAGAGTGCTTTGCGCCCCGGCCCAGAGTGAGGGTATGACACGCACGAACGAGAGCGACACCTTCGACATCGGCGGTGAGTTGACCGTCCACCGGCTGGGATACGGCGCGATGCAGCTGACCGGCGAGGGCGTCATCGGCTCGCCCGGGGACGAGGACGCGGCACGCGCGGTGCTCCGGCGCGTGGTCGAACTGGGCGTCGACTTCGTGGACACGGCCGACTCCTACGGCCCGGGCGTCAGCGAGCGCCTCATCCGCGAGTCCGGCGTGGCCGAGAACGCTGTCGTCGCGACCAAGGCTGGCCTCCTCCGGAACGAGGACACCGACTGGCTGGCCCACGGCGACCCCGACTACATCCACAACCAGGTACTCGCCAGCAGGGACCGGCTCGGCGTGGAGACGATCGATCTCTACCAGTTCCACCGGCCGGACCCCGACACGCCCTTCGAGGATTCGGTGGTCGCGTTCGCGGAGCTGAAGGACGCGGGGCTGGTCGACCACGTCGGGCTCTCGAACGTCGACGTCGACCAGCTCGAGCGGGCCCGCGACCACGTCGATGTGGCGACCGTCCAGAACCGCTACAACGTGGCCCACCGCGACGACGAGGACGTCCTCGCCGCCTGCGAGGAGTACGGGATTGGCTTCATCCCCTGGTTCCCGCTGGAGTCGGGCGACCTCGGTGATCTCGGCGAGGCACTGAACGACGTGGCTGCCGCCCACGACGCCTCTCGCTACCAGATCGCGCTCGCGTGGCTGCTCCGCCACTCGGACGTGACGCTGCCGATCCCTGGCACCGCCAGTATCGACCACCTGGCGGAGAACGTCGCCGCAGCCGGCATCGAGCTGACCGACGGCGAGTACGCGCGGCTGTCCTGATCGGCTTCGGGCCCGCGGGAGTTTTGTTCCGGGCCCCGGAAGAGGGGCCATGATCGATCTGCGAAGCGACACCGTCACCCGCCCCAGCGACGCGATGCGTGAGGCTGCACGCGAGGCGGAGGTCGGTGACGACGTCTACCGGGAAGACCCGACCATCGAGGAGCTACAGGACCGGACGGCCGAGTTGCTCGGAACCGAGGCGGCGCTTTTCCTCCCCTCGGGGACGATGGGCAACCAGGTCGCCGCAAGGGTTCACACCGACCGCGGACAGGAGGTCCTCTGCGAGCGCGAGAGCCACATCTACAAGTGGGAACTCGCCGGCCTGGCACAGCACGCCGGCGTCCAGCCCCGGACGGTCGACGGCGACGACCGCGGCCTCGTCACGCCGGAGGCGGTCCGGGAGGGGTACGTCGAGGAAAGCGGCCACCGGCCCGGGACCGGGCTGCTCGCAGTGGAGAACACCCACAACAGCAAGGGCGGGACCGCGCTTTCCCCGGACGCTCTCGCCGCGGCCGCCGACGCGGCGGACGATCTGGGCGTCCCAGTCCACCTCGACGGCGCCCGGCTGTTCAACGCTGCGACCGCCCACGACGTTCCCGCATCCGAGTTCGCAGCCAGCGTCGACTCGGTCATGTGCTGTCTCTCGAAGGGGCTGGGCGCACCGGTCGGGTCGATGCTGGCGGGCTCCGAGGGATTCGTCGAGAGGGCACGGCGCGTCCGGAAGCTGCTCGGGGGCGGGATGCGCCAGGCCGGGGTGATCGCGGCCCCCGGCCTCCGGGCGCTTGAGAACCGCCACCGCCTCGCGGAGGATCACCGCCGGGCCGACCGCCTCGCAGAGGGCATCGACCGGGTCGACGGGCTCGCAGTCCAGCCCCCGGAGACGAACATCGTCCTCGTCGAAACCGACCGGCCCGCCGAATCGTTCCTCGCGGACTGTGAGGGCGAGGGGGTTCTCGGGGTTCCCTTCGACGACCGTGTCGTTCGCTTCGTCACCCACTGGGACGTCGACGACGGTGACGTCGACCGGGCCATCGGGGCCATCGAGCGGGCGGCCTAGCGCGTCGGAGCGAGGCGCGGAGCGTGTCCGGGAGCGAGCGCCCAGCCTACACGAACCTGACGCCGGTGATCTCGAACCGTGCGCCGCCCTCATCGCTCTCGGTGACGGTAACGTCCCATCCGTGGGCATCGACGATCTCCGCGACGATGCTCAGCCCGAACCCGGTCCCCTCGCCGCTGGTCGAGTAGCCGCTCTCGAAGACCGTCTCGCGATCCTCGGCTGGGATGCCGGGGCCGTCGTCCGCAAGGAAAAAGCCGCCGTCGAGGCCCCCGACCGTGACGGTCACGCCGGTGTCGGGCTCTGACCGATCTGACGAGCCGTGTTCGATGGCGTTCCGGACGAGGTTCTCGAGAAGTTGCTGGAGGCGGGTCGGGTTGGCGTAAATCGTCCGTTCGATCTCGACGCGAAGTTCGGCGTTCCCGGTCTCCACGTTGCGCCAGCAGCTCTCGGCTATCTCGTCGATAGCCACCGTCTGGAGGTCGGCAATCGCCTCCCCGCTCCGGGCCAGCGTCAGCAGGTCCTCGATGAGGTCCTCCATTCGGGCGTGGGCACGCGAGATGTCCTCGACGTAGTCGCTGTCACACTCCTCGGCCACCAGTTCGCGGTAGTTTTCGGCCACGTGTAGCGGGTTGCGGAGGTCGTGGGAGACAATACTGGCGAACTCCGCGAGGCGCTCGTTTTCCCGCTCCAGGGCGTTCTCGCGCTCCGTGCGCTCCGTGACGTCGCGGGCGACACCGACGACGCCGGCGAACTCGCCGTCTGCGGTCAGCCGCGAGAGCCGGTAGTTCACCACGGCGTACCCCTGGCCGGGGAAGGTCCCCTCGACCTCGCCGTGGAGTTCCTCGCGCTCGCCGGCGACGAGGTCGGCGTAGGGGTCGCCGTCGGCCGCTTCGCGAATCTTCTCTATCAGCGTGCTCTGTTCGCCTACGAGCGACTCCGGCTCCGTCCCGTAGAAGTCGGCGAGGTTCTGGTTGACCACCACGAACCGCCCCTCCTCGTCGTAGAGGCAGGCCGCCTCGTCCATCGTGTCCACTATCTGCTGGTATCGCTGGAGAGTCTCCACGCGCTCGTGGTTGTCGGTCACGTCCTGCTGGAAGCCGACCCAGTTGATCACGTGGCCTCTGTTGTCCTCTATTGGCGCGATCGTCACCCGGTTCCAGAACTCCGTCCCGTCAGCGCGGTAGTTGCGGATGTCGACCTGTGTCTGTTCCCGGAACTCGACAGCCTCGCGCAACTGCGCGACCCGCTCGGGGTCAGTCTCCTCACCCTGCAGGAACCGGCAGTTTTGCCCGATCGCCGCCGACTCGTCGTAGCCGGTCAGCTCCTCGAAGTGATCGTTCACGTAGACCAGCGGGTTGTCCTCCCGACGCGGGTCGGTGAGCGTGATCCCGATCGGCGCCTCGTCGAGGACGCGCGTCTTCCGAACGAGATCCTGCTTTCGCTCCTTTCTGTCGGTTATGTCCCGGACAGTACAGACGAGCGCACCGCCTTCCGTCGTCGAGAGGGTGTGGTCCTCGACGAACGTCTCGCCGTCGGCGCGCCGCCCGATCGTCTCCCCGTGCCAGTAGCCCTCCGCCTCGACCGTGGGGAGGATGTGATCGCGGACAAACGATCTCTCCTCGTCCGGATAGATAAACGCCCAGCTCTCGCCGATCATCTCCTCGGGCTCGTACCCGTAGAGGTCGGCGTAGGCCCGGTTGACGTAGACGAACTGTCCGTCCTCGTCGAGGATGCTGATCCCCTCCTGTGCGGTTTCGATCGCCTGGAGCTGCTGGTGGCGTGCCCGCCGGCCGCGGTCGGTCTCGACGGCGTCGAGGACCTTCTTCGCGAGCAGCTCGTACTGTTCGACGCCGCCGGCCTTCCGGAGATAATCGGTGACCCCCGCCGAGACAGCCTCGCTCGCGATTTCCTCACTCCCCTTGCCGGTGAACAGCACGAACGGCAGTTCCGGGCACTCCTCCCGGACGGCACGGAGGAATTCGATGCCGTCCATCCCCGGCATGTCGTAGTCAGAGACGATACAGTCGATGTCGTCCGTGAGCCGGTCGAGCCCCTCGCTCGCACTCGTGGCCGTGAGGACTTCGATCCTGTCGCTTTGGGCTTCGAGTGCCGCGGCGGCTATGTCGGCGAAGTCCGGATTGTCGTCGACGTGGAGGACCCGGACTGGAACTGACGAGCGATCGCTCGGAGAGCGTGGGTCCAGAGACACTGGCCAGGTCACGTTGTATCAGATAGATAACTCCGACAGCAGATATAACCGCAGGGGATGTATCGACGCCGCGACGGCCGGAAAAAACGCGCCGACCGGCCTACGTCAGAAAATCGAGCAGGCGGGCGTTCACCTCGTCGGGGGCATCCGCCTGCACCCAGTGACTCGCGTCGGGCAGTCGCTCGATCCGGAGGTCGGCAACCCGCCGGTCCAGGCCGTCGAGCAGGTCTGTCGAGAGCGCGCGGTCCTGCTCGCCCCAGACGACGAGCGTCGGGACGCTGACGGTCGCCTCCCGCGGCTCCTCGCCGGGCAACAGTGACCGGAGCGCCCGCCCCGCGCTCTCCCGGGCGATGGCGCGATAGTAGTTGATCGGGCCGGAGAGCGATTCCGACCGCGCCATAGCGTCCTTGTAGCGCCGGACGTCGGCGTCGGTGAACGCGTCGGGCTGTACGGTGTCGGCCAGCATCTCGCCGACGGCGCGGTAGTCGTCGGCCGCAAGGAGCCGTTCGGGGAGCCAGGGAACCTGGAACGCGAGGACGTACCAGGCCTTGAGGAGCTGTTCCGGGGACCGCAGGAGCGTCCGCCGGTAGAGTTCGGGGTGGGGCGCGTTCAGGACGACGAGCTGTCTCACGAGATCGGGCTCGCGGATGGCCGTCTCCCAGGCGACTGTCCCACCCCAGTCGTGGCCGACGACAGCCGCCTCCGCGCATCCGAGGCCTTCGACGAGCCCCCGAACGTCCGCGACCAGCTCTCCCGGGCGGTAGCTGTCGACGCCCACCGGCTGTGAGGTTCGGTTGTACCCCCGCAGGTCCGGCGCGACGACCCGATAGCCCGCGTCAGCGAGGGGATCGAGCTGGCCGCGCCAGGCGTACCAGAACTCCGGAAATCCATGGAGCAAAACGACGAGCGGGGCGTCGCCGGTCGGGTGGTCGACCGCCTCGGTGTCGGGGTCGACAGTGACGTAGTGGACGTCGAGATCGTTGACCCGTGCCGTCTCGTGGCGCCAGCGGTCGGGGTCGGCTCCGCTCGCATCCGTGGACATGTCTCTCAGAACTCCCTGAGCTCGGCGAGACGGTCCTGCGCGCCGCCCTCGGCGATGGCACTCCGTGCGAGCCTGATGCCGGCCTCGATCGAGTCGGCGTCACCCCCGGCGTAGATGCGGACGGCCGCGTTGAGTGCGACGGCGTCGGCAAACTCGTCCTCGCGCTCTCCGGTCAGGACCGCCTCGGTTATCGCCGCCGAATCCGCGGCGACGGCGTCGACGGCGAGGTTCTCGCGTTCGAAGCCCATGCCGTACGCATCCGTTTCGATCTCGTAGTCCTCGAACTCGCCGTCGTACTCGGCGACGACGGTCGTCCCGGGGCGGATGTCGTCGTAGCCCTCCAGGCCCTGGAACATGAGCACGCGGTCGAGGTCCTGGCGTTCCATCTCGCCGAACGCGTCGACGATGCGCTTTGCGAACGGGAGGTGATAGAAGCTCCCGATGTGGACCGAGGCGTTCGCGGGGTTGGCAAGCGTCTCGATCGTGTTGACGAACGTGCGCACGCCCATCTCGGCCCGGCGGTCGGAGAGAGCTGCGACGCCCGGGTTGAACCGGGGCTGGTAGTAGAAGCCGAAACCCGTCTCGTCGACCATCGCGGCGCTCTCTGCGGGGCCGAGATCTGTGCGGACGCCGAGTTCGTCGAGGACGTGTCTATACGCCGTGGCCTCCTGTGTCGGGACGCGGTCACCGCTGTGGGTGACGACCGGTGTCCCGGCGGCGGCCGCGACGAGGCCGGCGGCGACACCGAGGAGTGCGGAGGTGTGTTTGCCGTCGTAGTTGGCGCCACAGTCGACCGGGTCGCAGTCGGGCTCGGCCGTGACGACGCTTTGCTCGCGCATGACGTCGGTGAAGGCCGCCAGCTCGGTCGGCGTGTTGCGCTTCCAGCGGTTCGCCAGCCAGAACGCGCCGAGTGTCGTTTCGCGTGGCTCGCCCGCGAGGATGCGCTCGAATGCCTCACGGGCCTGCGTGCGGGTCATGTCGTCGGCGGACTTGTGCCCGGACCCGACGACGTCGGTCATCAGTCGCTCGAGAGTCCACTCGCCGAACGCCCGTTCCGTATCTTCGCTCGCCTGAGACATGGAGTCCCATACGGGGAGTCGGGGCTAAAGGCTCCCGGAACGTTTTTGCTCCCGCTCACGTTTAGGTACACAGGAATGACCAGCACCGAGCCGGCGACGGTACTCGTTGTCGACGACGAACACGATGTCGCCGACGCCTACGCGGCGCAACTCGAAAGCGAGTTCATCGTGACGACGGCGTACAGCGGCCAGGAAGCACTGGACGCGCTTGACGACTCGGTGGACGTCGTGTTACTCGACCGGCGGATGCCGGGAATCTCCGGCGACGAGGTGCTCGAACGGACCCGCGACCGCGGCCTCGACTGCCGTGTCGCGATGGTGACTGCGGTCGATCCGGACTTCGACATCATCGATATGCCCTTCGACGACTACGTCATCAAGCCTGTCTCGCGCGAGGACCTCTTCGAAACTATCGAGCGTCTTCTCAGGAGTTCGGAGTACGAGCAGCAGCTGCGCGAGTACTACTCGATGACTGCAAAGCACGCCACGCTGATGGCCAACAAGCCCGACTCCGAACTCGCGAACAGCAAGGAGTTCTCCGCCCTCGAAGAGGAGATGGACCACCTCCGGGAGAACCTGGACGAGACGATCGAGGCCTTCGACGCCGAGGACTTCGTCGCTGCCTTCCGCGATATCGGCGGCGGCCCCGCCGGCCCTATCGAGGACTGATCGTAAGCACTAACGGCGAATCCCCCCTAGACACCGCCGATGAGTCAGCAACTCCCGGACGTACAAGCCGCCAGTCCGGACATCGCAGTCGGCCTCAACCGCGTCGGCGTCACCGGCGTCGAGAAACTCGTGAAGATCGATCGCGACGGGGAACGCCCGATCGTGCTCATGGCCGAGTTCGAGGTGTACGTGGACCTCCCCTCCTGGCGGAAGGGGGCGGACATGAGCCGGAACATGGAGGTCATAGACGAGACTCTGGAGGCGGCGGTCAGCGAGTCGGTCGACCGGGTCGAGGACGTCTGTGGCGACGCTGCAGAGCGTCTGCTCGAGAAACACGACTACACGACGAAAGCGGAAGTCCGGATGGAAGCCGAGTACGTCGTCCGCGACACCACACCGGAGTCGGGCATGCAGACACAGTCGACAGCGGACATCCTTGCCTCCGCGACCGCCACAGACGAGGGGACCCGCGAGGAGATCGGCACCCGGGTCACCGGGATGACCGTCTGCCCCTGTTCACAGGGAATGTCTGCCTCCCGCGCCCGCGAGACTCTCCAGAGGCTCGGCGTCGAGGACGCGGTCATAGACGAGTTCCTCGCCGAGGTCCCTCAGGCGGGCCACTCCCAGCGCGGCCACGCCACGCTCAGGATCGAGAGCCAGGGCGACCCCCAGGTCGATCTCCACGACCTGATCGAGGTGGCCCGGGACTCGATGAGCGCTCGCATCTACAACCTCGCCAAGCGGCCCGACGAGGATCACATGACCTTCGCGGCTCACGCGGACGCGAAGTTTGTCGAGGACTGCGTGCGCGCGATGGCGGAGGGCGTCGTCGACCGGTTCCACCATCTGCCTGACGAGGCAATTCTCACTATGAAGCAGTCGAACGACGAGTCCATCCACCAGCACAACGCCCACGCCGAGCGGGTCGCGACTTTCGGCGACCTCGTCCGGGAAGTGAACGGCGACGACTTGTAGCGGGGCTGTCCCGTCTGCTTCCAAGTCGTGATGAAACTGTGGTTCGTCGTGGGCGTATACCGTTAATCAGTTCTTCTTCGCACGCACGTCACCCTGCTCACGGACCTTGTCTTTGCAATTCGGACAGACACGGGGTTGAGTCATCCCGTTCGGAGCGAAAACACGAACATAGGATTCTGTCACGACTGAATCGCAGTTCAGACACGTGGGCATTGACTGTTCCAGAGCCAGCAGACCAATAACTCTTGGCTCTTCGATGTCAACCAGCAGAGTGGCGAGAAGCCTGTTTGGTCGTATACCAGGGTGATCTCTCATACGAGGTTATAGCCGTATTACCACG
>JAZKRS010000010.1:0-60899 GCA_036626435.1 Haloarculaceae archaeon
AGGCCAGCCACCACGAGGTCGCCCAGAGCCAGCACGAGATCGACTTCAAGTACGAGGACATCCTGACGACGGCGGACAACGTCGCCACCTTCCGTGCTGTCGTCCGTGCTATCGCGGCCCAGCACGACCTGCACGCCACCTTCATGCCCAAGCCGATTCCCCGGATCAACGGCTCCGGGATGCACACCCACCTCTCGCTTTTCACTGACGCCGGCGAGAACGTCTTCCACGACGACGACGACGAGTTCAACCTCTCGGTGACGGCGAAGAAGTTCCTCGCTGGCATCCTCGACCACGCGCCCGCGATCACGGCCGTCGCCAACCCGACGGTCAACTCCTACAAGCGCCTGATCCCCGGCTACGAGGCGCCGGTCTACGTCGCCTGGAGCGACGTCAACCGCTCGGCGCTGGTCCGCAAGCCCGCCGCCCGCGTCCCGGCAGCGAGCCGCATCGAACTGCGCTCGCCGGACCCCTCGTGTAATCCCTACCTCGCCTTCGCCGCGATGATCCACGCCGGGCTCGACGGCATCGAGAACGACCTCGAGTGTCCCGACCCGGTGCGGGAGAACATCTACGAGTTCGGCGAGGACAAGCGCGAGGAGTACGGCATCGACACGCTGCCGTCGAACCTCGGGGAAGCCGTCGACGCGCTCGAAGCCGACGAAGCCGTCATGGACGCGCTCGGCCCGCACGTCTCCGAAAAGTTCGTCGAAGCAAAGCGCCAGGAGTTCCAGGAGTACCTCGTCGAGGTCTCCGAGTGGGAACTCGACCGCTATCTCGAGACGTTCTGATACTGACGGACGACAATCCTGGCGGATTTTCACGACCGGAAATCACGCAGCCGGTCGAGGGCTTTGCCTGGCAACCCCAGCGCCGCGACCGTCACCCCGACGATGACCATCAGCGCGTACAGCCCGAGCGTCGACAGCCAGACGACGAGCATCGCCAGGATCGCCCAGACGCCGGACAGGAAGTAGAACGCGCCAAGCGTCATGACCGTCCCGTAGAGCAAGACGAGATAGGGGCCCCAGCCGTGTGCGTGGCCGCGCCGCGTCCGACCCCGGACGTACCCCTTCAGTTCGGCTTTGAGGTCGTCGCGGTGAACGGTGCGGTCTTCGATCTCCTCCTCGAACCGTTCGAGTTCGCTTCGCAACTCGGCGAGGTCCTCGTAGTCGACTGACTCCGGTTCGACGGTCGCCACGTCCTCGCCCCCCTCCGGTTCGCTCATCCGTTGGCTGGTATCTCGGGGGCCCCCCTGTTGTAGTTGCCGGTCTCCACGGCCGGCAAGTGCGGCGTTCATACTGACGGCTATACCTTCGTGAGCAGAGTCGACCCCACGGGGGTCGAAATCGCTCACGGGCGTATAGCCGTTAGTATCAGTGCTGTGCCGACCAGAACAATCACTCCCCAGTCGGGCGTACCAGGTCGGCGAGCGTGACGACGATCCCGAGGAGCCAGCCCGTCGGGATCGAGACCCCGAACCAGATGATGACGTGAGCGAACTCGTCGCGGTCGAAGTTCTCGACGAGGTAGGTTTCGATCAGTGCGGGCATCTGATCCAGCGACCAGGAGGCGAGGGAGTCGCTGCGCGTGAGAACGATCTCGGCGATCGCCTCCGAGTACAGCCCCGCCACGACCGGGGGGAGGAAGACGGCCGTCATCGCGAAGGGATAGGCAAATAGTACCGTAACCGGGCGCCCGTCGAGCCACCAGAAGACGAAAGAGAGCGCCGCGGAGACGACGGCCACGCCGCTCGCCGCGACGACTGCGACGACTCCGCCGCTGCTGACAGCGTCCGAGAGGGGGAAGGCCACCAGTGCCGAGAGCGCACCCCACAAGAGGACGAACAGGAAGACGACGCCGACGAATCCGAGCCGGACGGCGGTGACGTTCAGCTTGCGCGTCTGGAACCGAATGAAGTAGCCGAACAGGACGAGCGGGTAGAGGATACCGACGATGGGCGTCCCGATGGCGGACCACAGACGATAGAGGTACAGCTGGAGCCCCCCGTCGGGCTTCCACTTCCCGAGGACAGTGTGCTCCGCGTCGCGCTGTCGGGGGTAGACGATCTCCATCCACGTCTCGTGCATCCGCCTGAGATCGAACCTGATCGCCTCGCGCAACCCCTGCTCTGTCCCGGCAGCCATGTGGATCCGTTGCGGGCCACCCGATATATGTTTTCCCGCTTCGGTCCGGGCAGCCGGGGCGCTGACAGCGCGTGGGGACCTGGTGTCCGAGAACCAGGGACGTATAGCCGTTGTACGTTACCAGGCCTCGGGGGCGAAGTCGGGGTGAATCTGGCGCTCCTCCCTGTCGATGTCGTCGATACGTGCGATCTCATCCTCGCTCAGATCCAGGGTGAGGCTCCCCCAGTTGTCACGGATGTGGTCCTCACTGGTCGCCTTCGGGATCGCTGTCACGCCCTTCTCGCGGAGCCAGGCGAGGCTGACCTGGGCCTCGCTGACGCCGTGGTCGTCGGCTATCTCCGAGAGCGTCGGGATGTCGAAGACCTGCCCGCGGGCGAGCGGCGAGTACGCGACCAGGTTGAGATCAGCTCTCTCTGCGTATTCCCGCAGTTCCTCCTGGGGGAGAAGCGGGTGCATCTCCACCTGGTTCGCGAAGACCGGCGCGTCCAGTTCCTCCCGGGCGCGGTCGACGTGACCCGGCTCGAAGTTCGAGACGCCCACGTTGCGGATCCGGCCCTCCTCGTAGAGTTCGTCGAAGGCGGCCAGCGTCCCCTCGGGGTCGTACTCCCGTGCCGGCCAGTGAACGTACAGCAGGTCCAGGTAGTCGGTTCCGAGCTTCTCGAGGCTCCGCTCGGTGCTCTCGGGTACGCGGTCGTAGGAGAGCCGGCTCGCCCAGACCTTCGTCGCGAGAAACACGTCTTCGCGGTCGACGTCCGCGGTTGCGATTCCCTCGCCGACTGCAGCCTCGTTCTTGTAGAGCTGTGCCGTGTCGACGTGCCGATAGCCGGTCTCCAGGGCCGTCCGGACGGATTCGACACACTGATTGTAGTCCTCGTTCTGCCAGGTTCCGAGGCCGAGCATCGGCATCCCGTCGGCGTGCGGAACGCTGTCAGAGGAACTGTGTTCCTGAGACACTGTAGTCTGGAGCGAGGGGCGGAGCGCAAAAAGGCGTTGTGACATCGGGGTCCATCGGCTTGTTCAGCTGGAAGCCCAGCCCGGCGTTTATCTCCGTCGGCGACCGCGGGAAGTCCCAGAGGTAGGGGATTCTAGTTCCCCTGGATAGTGTCGATGACCATCGCGGCAGCGACGATCGGCTCCTTGGGGATATCGCTGGCGTCGTCAATGACGATGTCGTATCTGTCCTTCAGCGAGAACTGTCCTGAGATGTCACCGACGTGGTTGCCATCGAGATCCGTAATCTCGTACTTGTGGGGGATCAGGGCGCCGAACGGGAGTAGATTGCGAGCTATTGTCACGCCCGCGCCACGAGAGTTGATCTCGGCGATCTTCGCCTCGGTTTCCGGATGGCGGATCGTCCAGGTGTCCTGAAGGATGGAGTAGTCGTTGTCGAGGATCACGATATCCTCACCGGTCTGGGCGTCCTGAAGCAGATAGTTGCCGGCGACGTCGATAATCCTGCCGGCCTTGACGGTAAAGACCTCGTTGCCGTCGGCGTCGACGAACGGAAACTCCTCTTTCATCTTGAACATCTTCTGTTTCCCGCGCAGGACGACGGTTCCGTCAGAATCCTCGGCACGATACTTGTTCCGGACGATCGACTGCACGACAGTGTAGCTGTCGTCCGTGAGGTCGATGCCACGAATACTGTCTGTCTCGGCTGTCGACATTGTAGTCTCACTACGAACCAGACGCATGTATATTCGTACGGGAAGTTTCACAGTCAGAGATCCGTCGTGACCACTCAGTTCAGCACCCAGAACCGGTAGTTGAGATACACGGCGAACGAGACCCAGACGAGGTATGGAACGAGCAGCAGGGCTGCACGGCGGTCAACGCGGTCGAACGCCCACATCGTGGCGACGATAAGCACCCAGAGCGCGCGTCGAGCGTCCCGGGGTGAGGACTCGACCTGTCGCCACACGAGCCACAGTCCGGTTCCGATGAGTGCGAACAGCGCGGTCCAGACTGGACCGAACACCCAGTTTGGCGGTGCGAGCGCGGGGGCGCGAAGTGATCCGTACCACTCCCCAAGCCCTTGCGCGGTGAAGATAGCCCCCGACGCACCCACGACCTCGACAGCCAGGATAGCGAGACCAAGCGCGAACAACGGGCGAGTATGTGGAAATCGGCGGAGTGTTGACCGGAGCGGGCTCATACTGGTCGGTTCGTACAAGGGACACAAATACGTGTGCCCAGCCGACACAGCGAGGTTATAAGCGGGCAGCCCGCAGATGCCAGTCATGCAGACCAGACGGGGGTTTCTCGCGGCGGGGCTCTCGGTCGCCGTCGGCACTGCCGGGTGTGGCCAGCCCAGTGAGACCGTGTCGCCAACTGATCAGGACTCGACCGGTGCGGACGCTGACGGCCTGCGAGTCGGGCTGGAGACTGTGACCGACGTGCCGGACGCGCCGCTGGCCTTCCAGACGACGCCGGACGGGACGACATACGTCGCGGACCGCCCCGGTCGCGTCCACGCCCTCGGGGACGGTTCGGCCGAGACGGCGCTGGATATGACCGGATCGGTGATGACCGGGAGCGAGCGCGGCCTGCTGGGGCTGGCACTCCACCCCAAGTTCACCTCGAACGACCGCCTCTACATCCGATACAGCGCCCGATCCCGTCCGGGGACGCCCCCAGCATACAGTCACACGTTCGTCCTCGCCGAGTTTCGCGCCCGGGGGGACGGTACGATCGACGAGACCTCGGAACGAACCCTCCTGGAGATCCCACAGCCCCAGAGCAACCACAACTCGGGGCCGATCGCGTTCGGGCCGGACGGGTACCTGTACGTCGGCGTCGGTGATGGCGGGGCCGGCGGCGACAGAGGGACGGGCCACGTCTCGGACTGGTACGGGGCGAACGACGGCGGGAACGGCCAGGACGTGACCGAGAATCTGCTGGGGAGCCTGCTCCGCATCGACGTCGACGCCCGCTCGGGAGACCAGCCCTACGGCATCCCGGACGACAACCCGCTCGTCGGGCAAGAGGGGCTCGACGAACACTACGCGTGGGGGCTGCGCAACCCGTGGGGGATTTCCTTCGACGGGGCGGACCTCTACGTCGCAGACGTGGGACAGAACCGCTTCGAGGAGGTCAACCTGGTCGAGAGCGGCGGCAACTACGGGTGGAACGTACTGGAAGGGACACACTGCTTCGGGGCCGACAGCTGTCCGGAGACCACGCCCGACGGCGAGCCCCTGCGGGACCCAGTTATCGAGTACTCTCACGACGATGCCGACGTCTCCGGCGTCGCGGTCGTCGGCGGCCATATCTACCGCGGTGACGCCATCCCCGGACTCTCGGGCAGATACGTCTTCGGCGATCTGAATGCCCAGGGTCGGCTGTTCGTCGCCAGCCCCGCCGACGAGGGGCTGTGGCCAACCGACGTTCTGGAGGTCGTCGACGAGAGTCGAGATAAACTCGGTCGGCTCCTGGCTCTGAGCCGGGGCCCGGAGGACGAACTCTACGCACTGACCCCGAGTGGCGTCCATCGGATCGTCGCCGCCGAGTGATACTGACGGCTATACGCCCGTGAACAATTTCGACCCCACGGGGGGTCGACTATGCCCACGACGGTATAGCCGTCAGTATGAGCGTCACAGACCATCCGGTCAGCCCAAGTCTGCCGGATCGCGGACGTTGACAGCCGTGTTACGGAAGATTCGAGGAGGAATCTTCGCCCTGTAGCGCGGAGAGGAGGTCAATCGTGGAACGTCCGCGATGGGCATCATCGGCGATCTCTGAGTAACTCATTTATTACCACGGCTGGAAGTGGGGGAGCGGGACGGCGGGGAGGGGCACGCCCAGAGCTGCCAGACCGTGCTGGAGGGGGATGTACCCGAGGACGAGAAACGCGACACCGAGCAGCCGGTGGAGGCGACGGTGCCCGGACAGATCCGCCGACGTGAGGATAGTCCCGGTCAGGAACACGGCCGGGATGGTCCCGGCGCCGAGAACGCCCAGCGCGGCCGCACCCCCGAGCGCGGATCCCTGCACGAACGCATAGAGATACGCGGGATAGAGCAACGGGCACGGCAGAAAGCCGTGGACGGCACCCAGGCCGGCGACCCGGTAGTCGCCGACCCAGGTGTCGATTCGCGGGAACAGACGCTCACGGACGGCAGCGCCCACCCGGTCGACGCCGGGGAGCCTGACAGTCCGGGCGCCACCGCCAGTTGCGTACCTGGCCCCGACGCCGGCGACCACGACGCCGACCCCGATGCCGGTCATCGCCTGTATCTGGGTCGCGACCAGCGTGAGGTCGCGCAGGCTGACAAAGAGGAGTTCGCCGGCGAGCCCGAACACCCCCCCGAGGGCGGCGTACGTTACGGTCCGCCCGAGGTTGAAAAGTGTCTGCTGGCGGACCTGCCGGAGGGTCAGCCTCGACCTGTGCCGGCCCGACGGCCCCATGCGCTCGGCGTAGGTGGCGACGAGCGGGCCACACATCCCGAGACAGTGGGCCCCTCCGAGGAGGCCGATCAGGAAGAAGATCGGAAGGCCGACCGTCTCCGTCGCCAGGAGCGGATTCGCTGGGGAACACGACATCTCTCAGAGGTCCGCGCTCGTGACCGTCTTCACGTCCGAGAGGACGCGCTCGTGATCCGGGGAGTCCGTCAGGTAGGTGCGCTCGACGACCCCCGTGGGGTTGACAAGGAAGGTGAGCGAGATGTGGCGGAAGTCGTACCCCGGCAGCCGCCCCGACTCGCCCGCACCGATCCGGTCGAACTGGATGCCGAGGCGCTCGTGAACCACCGCATTCGCCTCCTCTGCGTCGGCGGGACGGAGGAAGTGCCAGTTGCCCGCCGCCATGTCGACGTTCATCTTCTCCGCGTACGCCTGGAGCGCGTCGGCGTCGTCGCGCTCGGGGTCGAACGTGATCGCGAGAAAGCGAACCTGTTCGGCGATCCCGGCATCGACCGTGCCGTGCTGGACGCCGGCGAGTTGGCCGATGAGCCGGATACACTCGACCGGACACGTCGCGAAGAAGCCGGTGACGAGGAGGGTCTCGTCCAGATCGGCCGAGTTGATCCTTTTCCCGGACAGCGGATCCGGGAGTTCGAACTCGGGCAGTTCCTGTCCATGAGCCGGGTACGGGAGCTCGGAGCTGTCGAACTGCCTGCTTTCGGGTGGTTCGAGTACGGTCTGGGTCTCGTTTCCACCCATTACTGTCTGGAGACAGCCGGCACTCCCGGCGGCGGCCGTGACACCGAGGATCCGGAGGTACGATCGTCTGTTCATCAGTTCGAGTTACGACCGGGCCGGAGTAAAGCAGTCTGGTGCAATCGTCGAAATATTTCGCCTATCGTACCAGACCGAATATACTTCCTGAGAACGAACACTCACATATGAGTCGAACGGCCGTTCCGGAGATTCGGCGTCGTAAGCTGATGGCACTGCTGGGCACGGGATCAGCCCTCGCCCTGGCTGGCTGTGGCGGTGACGGCGAGGAGGAAACGCCCACATCGACCCCCGAACCCGACGACAGCGAGGAGTTGCAGGCTGTCGAGGTGCCCGAGGACGCGAACTGCCCGGTCTGTGATATGATGTCGGCGAACTTCCCCGAGTGGAACGCACAGGCCGTCCACGAGGACGAGACTCGCGAGTTCTTCTGTACGTCGGGCTGTGCCACCACCTACTACGTCGCGCCCGATCGGTTCGCGGAGACGGACGCTGCCATCGCTGGGCTCTGGGTGACCGGCTTCGAGTCCGGCGAATTCATCGACGGGATGGAGGCGTACTACGCCCTTGAGACGGACTCGGACAGAATCGACGATCCGATGCGGCTGAACCCGGCACCCTTTGCAAATCGGGACGACGCCGTCGCCTACGTCGACGAGGTCGACTACCTCTCGACAGATGACATTGTCGAACTGTTGGCGTTCGACCGGGACCTGGCCACTCAGTACCGCGCTCGCTTCCTCGAGGAGTGATACTATACCGGTCGACGTAAGCCCTGATACTTTCAGCCGGGAACGTCCGGCTGAGACGTATCAAAAGTTACGTCGACCGGCATAACGGCTATACGCCCGTGAGCGATTTCGGCCCTCCGTGGGGCCGAATATGCTCACGAAGGTATAGCCGTCAGTATGAGCCCTGTCGGCGCCGGCGTTACCCGTAGAGGTTCTCGTCGACGAGCCGGGTGAACCGATCGACGATCCGGTCGGGGAGCGAGGGCCTGATCTCGTTCATGAGGCGTTGCGTCTCTCTGGGGCGGGTCAGCTGGACGTGGACGCGACCCCGGCTGTCGTAGGTCTTCTCGGCGACACCTGCATCGACGAGCGTCGAGACATGCCAGGAGATGGTACTGCGGGCGACGTCTAGATCCGCCGCCAGATCCGCCGCCGAGGGCTCACCCTCCTCGAAGGCGTACGCGATAATCTCCCTGACAGACTCCCGGCGAAGCAACGCCAGCACGCGCCGTTCCCAGGCGTCGTACTCTTCGGGAAAGTAGTGCGTCCGGCCACGGAGACTCTCCTTGACGAGGCTGCCGCCCTTGCACAGCCGTCGGAGGTGGTACTGTGCCTGTCCGGTCGCGATGTCGAGATCGCGCGTGAGCTCGCTGAAGTGGACCCCGGGCCGGGACTGGACGTGGTCCCTGACCGCCTTTCGCACGTTGTTCATCTCATCCGGGGATATGATCCCGACGGGCAAGAATCCCCGAGCCGTTCCCACTCTCTGAGAACCCCTCCCGTCACCTGGGCGCCTCCACCGGACCCGACCGGTAGAGGGCATACAGGACGAGGGCGGCGATCGCGAAGTCGGAGCTGTGTTCGACGAGGTGGTGTGCCGGCATCGGGACAGCCCCCAGGGCAGTTCCGAACCCGACGAGCGACCGGCCCACGAGCAGGCTGAGGGCGATCATCAACAGGAGATAAACTCTCGTCCCGCGCCGCCGGTAGGCAACCAGCGCCACGAGAAACAGCGTCAGCGTCCCGGCAGTTGCGAGCGCGAGAACGACCAGGAGTGCCATCGCTTCCCCGGCACTCAACCACTCTCCACCTACGGCGAGCATGGCTTGGGCTGAGATTTGGCCCTCAGGGGTGTGTGCGTTTCGACTGCCTGCGTGCTTGTGAGAATTGCACAAAAGGTTATAAATCATCGGTCCGAACCACCGGACATGCAGCGAAACGTCGGAGGCTACGACAGGCTCGCGCGGCTGGTAGTCGGTCCCGTGTTGTTGCTCGTCGGTATCGTATCGATCGCGGAACTCCTCCCGCTCGGTCTCCCCGTGGCGGCCGTCGCGCTCGTTGTCGGGGCGGTGTTTCTCGTCACCGGCCTGGCACAGCAGTGTCCCCTGAACAGCCTGTTCGGTGTCAACACCTGCAGCCGGTGAGTCACTCCCGGCGGCGCTCGATGCAGTCGACCAGCGGCTCGAGTAGCTCGTCGGAGACTGTGTAGGGGTCGGTCTCGCGGGCACGGACCCGCTCGACGCACTCCTCGAGCCCCCCCTGGCGTGCGATCTCCTCTTCGAGCAGTGAGCTCACGTCCTCGCGCATGAGCGTCCGGATCTCTTCCGTGTACCGCGTCCGCTGGCGCTCGGCCAGCATCCCCGCGTCCGCGAGATACTCGCGGTGATCTGCGAGCGAATCGAGAAAGTCCTCGACGCCCTCGCCGCGGTTGGCAACCGTCTCGACGATCGGCGGGACCCACGTGTCCTCGTCGCCTGCGGGCCGCTCCAGCTGGTCGACCGTCGCGTCCGCACCGTGGTGGCCGGCCTCGGCCGGAACGCCGTCGCCCCGGTACTCGATCATCTCCCGGAGCTCCTGGACGGTCCGGTCGGCGCCCTTCATGTCTGCCTTGTTGACGACGAAAACGTCGCCGATCTCGAGAATCCCGGCCTTGAGCATCTGGACGTCGTCGCCGGACCCCGGCGGGACCAGCACCGCGACCGTGTCGGCGGTCTTGACGATGTCGATCTCGTTCTGTCCGGCGCCGACCGTCTCGATTACGATCCGGTCCTTGCCGAAGGCGTCCAGGGCCTTGACGGCGTCCGTCGTGGCCGTCGAGAGCCCGCCGAGCGACCCCCGTGCAGACATCGACCGGAAGAAGACGTCCATGTCGCCCACGTTCGACCCCATGCGGATGCGGTCACCGAGTACGGCGCCGCCGGTAAACGGCGAGGAGGGGTCGATTGCGATGACGCCGACCGTCAGCCCGCGCTCGCGGTAGGTCGCGGCCATCTTGTCGACGAGCGTCGACTTGCCGGCGCCGGGGCTGCCGGTGATCCCGACGACGTCGGCCTCGCCCGTGTGCTGGTGGAGCTGGGAGACGAGGTCACGATAGCCGGGCTGGCGGTTCTCGATTTTCGTGATGACTCGCGCGAGCGCGCGGTGTTTGCCCGCCAGCAGTTCGTCGATCAGGTCCGTCGTCATCGGCGCTCGGGGACGTTCTCGCGGACGAACTCGATCATCTCCTCCATCGACGCGCCGGGGCCGAACACGGCCGAGACACCCAGATCCAGGAGCTCCTCCTCGTCGTCGTCGGGGATGATGCCGCCGACGATGACGAGGGTGTCATCGAAGGCGTCGTACTCCTCGAGGCCGTCGACGATCTTCGGAACGAGCGTGTCGTGTGCACCAGAGAGAATGGAGATGCCGAGCACGTCGACGTCCTCCTGAACTGTGGCCTGGACGATTTCGTCCGGCGCCCGGTGCAGCCCCGAGTAGATGACTTCGAAGCCGGCATCGCGAAAGGCCCGGGAGATGACATGGGCACCGCGGTCGTGTCCGTCGAGTCCAACCTTCGCTACGAGGCACCGGATGGTTCGCTGTTCCTGGTCGACGCTCATATCAGTACGTGCTCCCGTTTTCCGCTTGACTGTTACGGTGTTTCTTTCCAAGTTCGACTGTATCAGGACAATCAGCGTTGTATTTGACCGGTGTGGGACCGACTCCGGTCCGACGACCAAATCCAAAGAGAGTTGTCACCGGAGTTCTCACCGTCGCGTATGGCCGTCGCCGACAGGCTCCAGTCCGGGCTCCGTGCCAGACCGCGGACCATCACCGCAGCCCTCTCCGTCGTCGGGTACGTGCTCGTCGGCGGGGCGCTGTACGGGTTCATTCCGCTGTTTCCCGACCTGACAGACAGTACTGTCGACCTCTTCAGCCACGCCATCGCCGTAATAAACACGCTCGCGCTGACTTCCTTGCTCGCCGGCGTCTACTTCATAAAGACCGACCAGGTACAGCGCCACCGCCGGGCAATGCTGACCGCCTTCAGCCTCATCCTCCTCTTTCTCGTCTTCTATCTCTGGAAGACCGGCGGGGGCTACGAGAAGTCAATCGTCGCGCCCCCGCTGGTGACGGGCGTCTACCTGCTCATGCTCGCGGTCCACATCTTCCTCTCGGTTCTCGCGGTTCCAGTGGTGCTGTACGCGGCAATTCTGGGTCTCACCCACACCCCTGCCGAACTCCGCGCGACCAGCCACGCCCGCTACGGTCGCATCGCCGCAGTCGCCTGGAGTGTCAGCCTCGCGCTCGGCATCGTCACCTACCTCCTGCTCAACCACGTCTACGACGCGGTCCCCCGTGAGGCCGCGTTGCTCCTGTTCGTCGCTATCCCCCGATTCTGGCGGTAGCGTGCGTGCGCCACGGGAGCACCCACCACGGTTTTGTCCGGGCCAGCCCTACTCCGGGGCATGGCCGAGAATACAGCTGAGGGAGGGGACGCCGGTTCGGCGGACGACTCGGAGGCAATCCGACGGTGTGACTACTGCCGGTTGCCGATCCCAAGCCAGTCGATGACGCTCGACCACGACGGTGATACCTACGAGTTCTGTTCGACGCCCTGTCGGGACGCCCTGGAGACAGCTGATCGAGTGTTCACCGAGTACCACGGCTTCCGGCGGCTGGACACCGGAGTCTCGGCGCTGGATTCGAGCCTGCCACAGGGGGTGCCCCGCAACTCCCTGGTCCTCCTGACCGACCTCGCGGGGACCCGAACCGAGGCAATCCAGGCAGAACTGGTCTGGCGCGCACTCCAGCGTGGGGAGCCAGTCGTCTACATGTCTTTCCTCGAGCCGCCGGTTTCGGTCGTCCAGGAGTTCGTGACCCTGGAGTGGAACGTCCTGCCATCCCTGGAGGAGGACGATCTCAGAATTGTGGACTGTTTCACCTACCGCGTCGACGACCGCGACCGGATGCACGAGCGGATGAACGCCTGGAACACACACCTCAGGAAGGTCGCCGAAGGTGCTACGACGACGGTCCGTGACCCTACAGACGTCGGCCAGATCCAGAACCGCCTCGACAGGGCACTCGAAGCCGTCGGCGCCCACGACCGGGGGCTCGTCGTTATCGACTCGCTGACCGAACTTGGCTCGCTCGTCCAGCCCGTCCAGGCCTACAACTTCCTCAAGGACGTCCGCGCCGACGTCTGCAAGGGCCGGTTCGTCCCGGTCTTCGCTGGCGCCACCGTCACCGGCGAGGGGGAGGCGTTCCCGCACGATCTCGGCTACATGGTCGACGGGATCGTCGAGATGCGACTCAACGACGACATGGTCGAGGGGGCCCTGATCAAACAGCTCCGGGTCCGGAAGATGAGCGGCGTCCTCACGTTCCCGGAGTGGCAGGTCTACGAGTACACCGCCGGCGAGGGTATCGTCACCTTCGATCCCATCGCGGAGATGGAAGGCGACGACGCTGACGAGGAGAGCGATAAATCGGTGGCGGTATCTGAGGATTCAGAGGCCGAGGGGGACACGTAGGTATACCGATCCGGGGAGTCCGGTATCGGCTTCAATCGGGGTCCCGAGACGGCGACTCGCTCTCGATAACGGCCGCAAGATTCTGCAGTTCCGGGCTGTCAAGTTGGGTCGCCAGGTGCACGACGATGTCATCTAGCGTGACGATGCCGAGTAGATCCCCGTTGTCCATGATCGGAACCCGTCGAACGCCCGACTCGCGCATCTGCTCGGTGAGATCGAGCAGACTCGTGTCCGGACTCACGGAGAATACGGCCATCGACAGGACCTGATTGACCGTCGTCTGTTCGAGTGATTCGGCAAATTCCTGCCCGTACACGACGAGGTCACGGTCGGTGACAATCCCGAGTACCTCGTCGTGTGGATCCAGAACCACGGCGCTTCCGACCCCTTCCAGCCGGAGAACCTCGGCAACGTCGAGGAGGGTATCGTCCATATAGACAGTCACGACGTCCTCGCGGACGATGGCACTGATGTCCATAGGAACGCTCCGCGAGCTATCGATATAAATGCTGGAACTCGAGGACAGAGACGGGTACATCGCGACCAGCCGCTAGTCAGTCCGCGGGAGCAGGCGGGCCGCGGCGACAAAGGCGATAGCCGCGAGGACGATCACCACGGCGAGATTGGCCAGCGGGCCCATCCGCGCGGGGCCGTAGAAGACCCCCAGGGCCTGCCCGTCGCCAGTGGCGTAGGTCACCTGTCTGACGCCGCGGGCGAAGTAGGTCAGCGGCGACAGCCCCGTGGGGAGCCACGGGGGGAGTATAGACGGTGGGACGAACGTTTCGGAGAGGAAGAGCAACGGGAGCGCGAGACCGTTGCTGGCCGCGATGACGCCGTCCTGCGAGTCCGCGATGCTGCCCAGCATGCTGCCGATCGCACAGAAGAGGGCCACCCCGGCGACGACGAAGGGGACCAGCAGGGCCAGCGCCGGCGAAACGGCGACAGCGGCGTCGGTGAGCGCGACGAGTAACCCGAGCAACAGGAGGCCGGCCGCGCCGATGACGGCGACGTTGACGAGCGTCTGGGCGAGGAGCCACTCGGCCCGCGAGAGCGGCGTCGTCGCCAGCTTCTCGAAGCGGTTGCCGTCGCGGTGACGTGCGACCTCGCTCCCGACCCGGCTGAGCGGCGTGAACAGCACGACGACGGCGAGATAGCCCGCCACGTACCAGCCCGGCGGCTCCGCGAACAGGCCGCCGGTGGGCTGGGTTCCGACGAGGACGCCGAAGATGACGACGATGATTGCCGGGAAGAAGAAGGTGAAAAAGACCGCAGTTCGCCGCCGGAGGAACGCCCGCCACGCTGCCCGGGTCTCGGCACGGAGCCTGGCGATCCGCGTCACGTTCCCGCCCCCTCGCCCGCCGACCGGGAGTCGCCGCGTTCGGCCGACTGCGGACCGCCGCCTTCGGATGGTACGGCCTCGCCACCCTCCCGAACCGCCCGGCCGGTGAGTTCGAGGTAGATGTCTTCCAGATCCGGCTCGGCCCAGGTCAGCGACTCGTAGGGGATTCCGGCCTCCTCAAGCGTCGTGACCACCTCGCCGATTGCTTCCGGTGGGACGTCACGGACGGTGAGCCGTCCATCTTCGAGTTCCGCAGGGTAGGCGAGGTTCTCGACGAGGGGTCCGGTATCCCCGAAGGAGCCGTCGATGCGGAGCAGGCTGTCGCCGCCGTATTCGGCGACGAGCGCGGCGGGCGAATCGAGAGCGACGAGTTCGCCGTCGGCGAGCAGCCCGACGCGGTCGGCGAGGTGTTCGGCCTCCTCCATGTAGTGAGTCGTGACGAGCACCGTCGTCCCGGCCGCCGCGAGGTCCTCGAGTAGCCGCCACAGCGAGCGCCGCCCTGCGGGGTCGATACCGGTCGTCGGCTCGTCGAGGACGAGCAGATCGGGGTCGTTGACCAGCGCCGTCGCAACGCAGGTCCGTCGGCGCTGTCCCCCGGAGAGGTTCTCGTAGTACGTGTCGGCGTCCCCGGCCATCCCCACGTCCGAGAGCACCGCCTCGGGGCCGCGCCCGTCGTCGTAGAGCCCGCCGTAGTAGGCGACCAGTTCCCGGGCAGTGAGGCGTTCTGCAGGCGTGAAATCCTGCGGGAGCAGGCCGATACGCTCGCGGTCGAGCGCACGCGGGGGCTCGCCGAAGAGTTCGACCTCGCCGTCGTAGTCGGTCGTCCCGGTCAGCGCACGGACGAGTGTCGTCTTCCCCGCGCCGTTGGGGCCGACCAGCGCGAACACCTCACCCTCGCTGACGGACACCGAGACGCCGTCGAGTGCGACCGTGTCGCCGTACCGTCTGGAGACGTCCCTGGCGACGATGGCATCCATACCCGCTGGTTGGGCGCAGGCACAAAAGAGCGTTCGATTGCTTGCTCCATCCCGGCTTTCGTCTCTGTTCCGTATAGAATTTCGATTTTATCACACTACTGTCGCGAGTGAGTGCTACCGTCAGCAGCCGAGACCGAGTTCCCCGAATATCGTCTCCGCAGGACAGATATCCGTGACGCTACTCTGCAGGAGGTTGAGGCCCGCAAACGCACTCAGCGCGTAGCCCCAGCTACTCACGAACCATCCGGCGAGGAGACCGACGAGGACGACAACCCCAGCCAGCCTGCGAACGTTTGCTTCGCATTTGTTGACCATGTTTGTGACTGTATTGTACAATACTATCCAATAAATAAAACACTGTCGCTCCGGGTTCGACCGGTCGGTCGCGGTGAGCTGTGCTGTCGGGGTGGGGGACAGGGCCTGAATCAGAGGTGCTCCCGGACCTCGCGGACGAGTCTGTCGACATCGAACTCGTCTTCGCCCTTGTCGTAGACCGTCTGCCCGTCGATGCTGACGCGGAAGACGCCGTGGTCCCCCATCACGAGCGACACGCGGTCCAGCTCAGTTTCGAGTGCGCCGAGGATTGCGCGCTCGACGTCAATCGCACGGTCTCGGAACCCACACGGCACGCAGTACTCGATCTCGATTTCGGCCATACGGGGATTACTCGCGGGGGTAACAAGGAACTATCGCCGGCGCACTCAGATCACAAGCGCGTCGACGACAACCGCGAGGAGGACCACGCCGAGGTATGCGTTGGAGGCATGGAAGGCCCGGAATGCGGCTTGCTCGGTCTGTTCGCGGTGGAGGCGGACGACAGCCAACAGGAAGACCGCCCCGAGCAGCGTCGTCGCCGCAGCGGCGAGCCACCCGAGGTCGGTCACCCCGATCAGCGCGAGCGCTGCCGCGAGCGTCGCACCCAGCCACAGGAGAATGTGCTTTCGGGTGGTCGTCTCGCCGCGCACGACGGGCATCATCGGGAACCCGCCCCGTGCGTAGTCCTCCTTGTACGCGAGCGCGAGGTTGTAGAAGTGGGCCGGCGTCCAGACGAAGATGAGCCCGGCCAGCGCGACGCCGGGCACGCCGATCCGGCCGGTGACTGCGGCCCAGCCGATCAGGGCCGGTAGTGCCCCCGCGGCGCCGCCGATGACCGTGTTCTGGACCGTGTTCGGCTTGAGCACGAGCGTGTAGACCACGGTGTAAAACAGGATCGCCGCGAGCCCGAGCGCCGCCGTGAGGGCGTTGACCACGAGAAAGACGGCGAGTGACAGCGCCGTGAGGCCGAGCCCGAAGACGACCGCGCGGAACTCCGGAATCTGGTGGGTTGCGACCGGCCGGTCGTTGGTCCGCGACATCCGCTTGTCCCGTTCCCGTTCGAGGACGTGGTTGAAGGTCCCGCTGGCGCCGATCGCGAGGACGCCGCCGCCCAGCGTCAGAACGATGGTCCGCACCTCCAGGCTGGGGCCGCCGGCGAGCGCCATCGCCGCGGCGGCGACGAGACAGAGCAGCCACATCAGGCGCGGCTTCATCAGCCGGAAGTACGCGAATCCGCGCGCAGTCACCCGTTCAGACAGCGGGCGGTCGGCCAGCGGCGTCGCCGTCGCGTCGTCGATCTCCGACTCGGCGGTTGGGTCCGGTTCGATGGGTGCGGGCGCCTCCAGTGGGTCGTCGGCCCCGCCGGTCACGACTTCAAGGTGCCAGGCGAGCGCCAGCACCAGCGCCCCGAAGATACTCACACCAACCAGCAGGTGGATCCCTGGAAACGGCGCGGCTGCCCCGCTCGTAGCGACGAGCGCGCCGACTGCGATCTGGGCCGGGTACAGGACGAGCGCAGCGACCGTCGCGGCAGTCACCCGGCGACTGGTATCCGACCGGACAACCGCGACTGCGGCCGCGATGATCCCCACGCCGACGGCCAGCGCGACGGCGCGGTGGGCGAGCGCGACGGCCACGCCCAGGTCAGACCCGGGGGGTGACCCGGAACAGGCCGGCCAGGTCGAACAGGCGCTGGCGGCGTCGGCGAACGCGGCCGTGGCCCCGACGACGACGAGAACGTAGACGCCGACGGCGGCCGCGGCAAGCAGTGTCGTCACCCGCGGGCGCGCCAGTCTCGGGAGCATATCCGATAGTTCGGGGCCGCACACTTAGAAGCCCCGCTTGCACTCCGGCGATTCGGCCGCACATGTTCCCCTGGGGCGTTGTCGGGGTCGCCCGCGCGGCCTTCGGAGTTTTCTTGCGCCTCCGTCCGCTGGCCGCCAGTATGGACGAGACTTACGAGAACGTCGCCGTCGGTGCGGTACTGGAGTTCGGATCCTACGAGGTGACCCGCGAGGAGATGCTCTCCTTCGCCGAACAGTACGACCCCCAGCCGTTCCACGTCGACGAGGACGCGGCCCGGGAGTCGATGTTCGGGGGGCTCGTCGCGAGCGGCTGGCACACCTGCGCGATGACGATGCGACTGCTCGTCGACAACTACCTCAACGAGTCGGGCTGTCTGGGCTCTCCCGGCATCGATTCGATCCGCTTTCCGAACCCGGTCCGGCCGGGCGACGCCCTGTCTGTCCGGGTCGAACACAGGGACAAGGGACCGTGGGACTCGGGCCGTGGTGTCGTCCACTCAGAAGTCACGACGCTGAACGGGGACGGGGAGCCGGTGTTGACCATGGATGCGATGGTTCTCTTTCCCAGAGACGGCTGACGGCCGTTCTGTGGGACCGAGTCTCGGGCGCGTGTAGAAACTACTATTTGCCCGCACTACAAGGCTCCGATATATGAGTCAATCGTACGACAGAGGGACTGTCGAGGACTTCGGGCGGTGGCGGGAGTTCTCGGCTGGCATGTGGGCCTGGATTTTCCACAAGTTCACCGGCTGGGTGCTCGTCGGCTACCTGTTTACACACATCGCCGTTCTGAGCACGGCAACGGGCGGGGCCGAACTGTACACCGGCACGCTGCAGGGGCTCGAGGAACTGCTGGTCGTACGGTTCCTCGAGGTCGGGCTGCTGGCGGTGGCGGTATTTCACATCCTCAACGGGATTCGCCTGCTCATGGTCGACCTCGGCGTGGGGCTCGAAGCCCAGGACAGGAGCTTCTACGCGTCGCTCGTCCTGACCGGCGCGATCGTCGTCGCCAGCGTGCCGACGTTCCTCGGGGGGGCGATCTGATGGCCGAACACTACTCCTCGTTCCAGCGGGGCGGCCGGCGGTGGCTGTTCCAGCGCCTGACCGCCGTCTTCCTCATCGGCGTCCTGGCCTTTCACTTCGTGTTGCTCCACTTCGTCAACCACGCTGCCGAGATCTCGTTCCTGGGCACACAGGCGCGCATGAGCCAGATCGGCTACTTCGCGACGATGTGGCTGTTCCTCGTGACGGCGGCCTTCCACGGCGTCAACGGCGTCTACAACGCCCTGGTCAACATGGGTCTGACCGGGACGCGGAAGAAGGCCGTCGGGGCCGTCCTGGCGCTGGCAGCGATCGCAGTGGTCGTGCAGGGAACTCGCGTCGCGCTCGCTATGACCAACCTGGTGTAACCTATGAGCACACAACTCGAACAGAAAGAAGCCGAGACGGAGACCGAGACCGACGAAGAGACCGGCCCGTCGCCGGGCGAACGGCGACGAGCCGAGAAGCGCGCCCGCGCCGAGGAACGGCAACGCCGGGTCGAGGAGGAGATCGAAGGGGCCGACGAGACGGTCCGCCTCAAAGTGTTCCGGTACGACCCGGAAATCGAGGGCAAGGAGGAGCCACGATTCGACGACTTCCTCGTCCCCTTCCACAAGGGGATGACGATCCTCGACGCGCTGATCTACGCCCGGGACCACTACGACTCGTCGCTGACCTTCCGGCACTCCTGCCGGCAGGCGGTCTGTGGCTCCGACGCCCTCTTCATCAACGGCCGCCAGCGCCTCGGGTGCAAGACGCAGGTGGCTGACCTCGACGAGCCGGTCCGCATCGAGCCCCTGCCACACCAGGACGTCGTCAAGGACCTCGTCGTGGACATGGAGCACTTCTACGAGCAGATGCACGCCGTCGAGCCCTTCTTCGACCCCGACGAGTTGCCAGACGGCGAACTGGAGGAGCAGCGCCAGACGCCCGAGAACCGCGAGTACGTGAAGATGGCAACGCGGTGTATCTGGTGTGGCGCCTGCATGTCCTCGTGTAACATCGCCGCGGGTGACAACGAGTACCTGGGCCCGGCGGCGATCAACAAGGCCTACCGCTTCGCGATGGACGAGCGGGAAGGCGAGAGTCGCAAGCAAGAGCGGCTCAGAATCGTCGAACAGGAACACGGCGTCTGGCGGTGTCAGACGCAGTTCTCCTGTACGGAGGTGTGCCCGAAGGACATCCCCCTGACGGAACACATCCAGGAACTGAAGCGCGAATCGGTCAAGAACAACCTGAAGTTCTGGTAGCCAAAAGGTCAAACAATGCACGAACACGACGTGATAGTGGTCGGCGCGGGCGGTGCCGGCCTCAGAGCGGCGATCGCAGCACACGAGGAAGGGGCGGACGTCGCCCTGGTGACGAAACTCCACCCGGTCCGCAGCCACACGGGCGCGGCCGAGGGTGGCATCAACGCCGCCCTCCACGAGGAGGACTCCTGGGACCTCCACGCCTACGACACCATGAAGGGGTCAGACTACCTCGGCGACGCCCCCGCAATCGACACCTTCGCGAAGGACGCCCGCGACGAGGTCATCCAGCTCGAACACTGGGGGATGCCCTTCTCCCGCGAGGAGGACGGCAAGGTCTCACAGCGGCCATTCGGCGGCCTCTCGTTCCCCCGGACCACCTACGCGGGCGCGGAGACGGGCCACCACCTGCTGCATACGATGTACGAGCAGGTCGTCAAGCGCGGCATCGAGGTCTACGACGAGTGGTACGTCACGAACCTCGCCGTCACAGACGAGGACGACCCCGAACAGCGGGAGTGTCACGGCTGTGTCGCCTACGACATCAAATCGGGCGAGATCGCCGGCTTCCAGGCTCGCAACGGCGTCATCCTGGCCACCGGCGGGCCGGGTCAGGTCTACGACCACACCACGAACGCCGTCGCGAACACCGGCGACGGGCCAGCGATGGCCTACCGCGCCGGCGTCCCGATGGAGGACATGGAGTTCATCCAGTTCCACCCCACGACGCTGCCCTCGACGGGCGTCCTCATCTCCGAGGGTGTCCGCGGCGAGGGTGGCATCCTCTACAACGGCGAGGAGGAGCGGCTCATGTTCGAGCACGGCTACGCGAACAACGAGGGTGAACTTGCCTCGCGGGACGTCGTCTCCCGGGCCGAACTCACCGAGGTCAACGAGGGCCGGGGCATCGAGGACGAGTACGTCCACCTCGACATGCGCCACCTGGGCGAGGAGCGCATTCTCGACCGCCTCGAGAACATCCTCCACCTGGCGGAGGACTTCGAGGGCGTCGACGGCCTCGAGGATCCGATGCCGGTCAAGCCGGGCCAGCACTACGCGATGGGCGGCATCGAGGCAAACGAGAACGGGGAGACCTGCATCTCGGGGCTGTACGCCGCCGGCGAGTGTGCCTGCGTCTCGCTGCACGGCGCGAACCGCCTGGGCGGGAACGCGCTGCCCGAACTGCTCGTCTTCGGCGCTCGGGCCGGCCGACACGCCGCCGGCGGCGACCTGGGCGAGGCACAGATCCCCACCGGCCCCTCCGCGGAGTCCGAGGCAGGGAGCGTCGACACGCCGGTCGCACCCGGGATAGTCGGCGACGCGGACGACCCCGTGGTCGCCGACGGGGGAGCGGTGGCCGCCTCCGGCGAGGCCGTCATCGAGCGGGCAGTCGAGCGCGAACGCGAACGCGTCGAGACGCTGCTCGAACGCGACGGCGTCAACCACGCCGAGGTCCGCGCGGACATCCAGGAGACGATGACGGAGAACGTGAACGTCTTCCGAGAGGCGGATAGCCTGAAGCGGGCCCTGGAGGACATCCGCGAGGCCCGCGAGTCCTACCAGCACGTCGGCGTCGCCGACACCTCACGCACCTACAACACCGACCTCATCCACACCATCGAGACGCGCAACATCCTCGACCTCGCGGAGGCCATCACCCTCGGTGCGCTGGCACGCGACGAGTTCCGGGGTGCACACTGGCGCAAGCAGTACCAGGAGCGGCGCGACGACGAGTGGCTCAAGCACACGATGCTCCAGTGGTCGGGTGGCTCGCCGAACCTCTACTACAAGCCGGTCATCCTCGAGGGCCACGAGGAGACCTACGAGCCGAAGGAACGCAGCTACTGATACTGACGGCTATAACTTCGTGAAGATATTCGACCCCACGGGGGGTCGAAATTGTTCACGGGCTTATAGCCGTCAGTATCACGACCCTCTGTTCGGCCGACGTCGATTAGCTGCTATTCGTCCCCGAGGATGACCCGCTCGGTCATCTTCGCCGGATCCAGCACCTCGTCGGCCTCCTCTTCGCTGAGGTAGCCCTCCTCGACGACGACCTCTCTGATGGTCCTGCCTTCCTCCATCGCCTGCTTTGCGACCTTGCTGGCCTTGTCGTAGCCGATTGCTGGGTTGAGCGCCGTCGCGAGTGCCATGCTCTGGTGGACGCGCTCCTCGCAGTGCTCGCGGTTCGCCTCCACCTTGACGACGAACTTCTCGGCGAAGGCCTCGCTGCCGTTTGCGAGCAGCTTCGCCGACTGCAGGAAGTTGTAGGCGATGACGGGCTTGTAGAGGTTGAGGTCGACCTGCCCCTCTGCGGCGCCAGCCGAGATGGTGGCGTCGTTGCCGACGACCTGCGTGTGGACCTGATTGACTGCCTCGGCGACGACGGGGTTGATCTTGCCGGGCATGATCGAGGAGCCGGGCTGGTTCTCGGGCTGGTCGATCTCGCCGAGCCCGTTGCGGGGTCCGGACGCGAGCAGCCGGAGGTCGTTGGCGATCTTGTTCAGCGAGCCGGCCACCGTCCGGAGCGCGCCGTGGGCCTCGCTCATCGCGTCGTGGGCGGCCTGGGCCTCGAAGTGGTTGTCGGCCTCGCGGAACTCGACCCCTGTCTCCTCGCTGATGTACTCGGCTGCTTTTTCGGGAAACTCGGGGTGGGTGTTCAGGCCCGTGCCGACAGCGGTCCCGCCTATCGCGAGCTCCCGGAGGTGGGCCCGGACGGCGTCGACGCGCTCGATTCCCTTCTCAACCTGCGCCCGGTAGCCCGAGAACTCCTGGCCGAGCGTGACCGGCGTGGCGTCCTGGAGGTGGGTCCGCCCGGTCTTCACGACATCGTCGAAGTCCGCCTCTCTCTGTGCGAGCGCGTCACGGAGCGTCGCCAGTGCGGGCAGGAGGTCCTTCTCGACGGCTTCGGCGCTCGCGACGTGCATCGCCGTCGGAATCATGTCGTTGCTGGACTGGCCGTAGTTGACGTGGTCGTTGGGGTGAATCTCGCGGCTTCCGACCTCGCCGCCGTACAGTTCGGTCGCGCGGTTGGCGATGACCTCGTTGGCGTTCATGTTCGAGGACGTGCCGGACCCGGTCTGGAAGATGTCGACCGGGAACTGGTCGTCGTGTTCGCCGGCGATGACCTCGTCGGCGGCATCGAGGATACACTCCGCCTTGTCCTCTGGAAGGAGTCCCAGATCGAGGTTCGCCTGGGCGGCGGCCTTCTTGACGAGTCCGAGCGCGCGGACGAACCGGCGGCCGAAGGTCGCGTCGCTGATCGGGAAGTTGTCGATTGCGCGCTGTGTCTGTGCCCCCCAGTAGGCGGCAGCCGGCACCTGCATCTCGCCGAGGCTGTCGCGTTCGGTGCGGTAGTCCTCGCTCATACGTTCGGGTGCTCGCGGCCCGGCGCGTAAAAGCCACCGATACGGGCGAGCGATCCCACAGTCGGGGGGTTTCATATGACGTGCCAGCATAACGTCGACCGACACCATGAGCGACGAGAGTCCGATCGACAGGGCCTTCGAAATGCAACGTCAAACGATCGAACAGAGCCAGAAGGCGCTCCAACAGAGCCTCGAGTTCCAGAAGCAACTGACTGAGGCGATCACCAGCGGGGTCGAGAGCGGGTCCGACGCCCAAAAGCAGAGCGTCGACGTGACCCGCGATGCGATCGACAGCTACCTCGAGACGATCGAGTCTGCCGTGCCCGGTGCGGGGGATGGCGTCGAGCAGATCCGCGAGGCCATGGACGAGCAGTTCGCTGCCGTCGAGGAAGCAACGGAGGAGACCGCGAGCGCAGCGCAGGAAGGGGCAGAGGAGTACGAGGATCTCTCGGAGGCGTACCTCGACTCCCTCGAGGACCAGGTCGGTCTGATGCTCGAGACACACAGTGACATCGAGCAGCAGACACTCGGTTTCGTCGAGGAGACCGAACGACAGCTGGAGGAGCTGAGCGAGGAGGCCGAGTCACAGATGCAAGAGCAGATCGACCGACTCCAGGAACAGGTCACGCAGCTTCGCGACCAGATCGAGAGAGACTGAGACGAACTGACGCAGTCCGCACGAACCGGCCAGTCACGCCCAGTCGTCGAGGCCTGTCTGTACCAGCGACTCCTCGATGCGCTCGAACCCCCGCCGAACCTCGTCGGGGGCGACCTCCCACTCCTCGACCACGTATTCCCGGGCGGCCTCGATGTCGGGGTCGATGGCGGGGTCGAAGTCGACGGTTTCGTCGACAGCGGGATCGAGAAACAGCTTCCGGATCCGGTCGGCGTTCTCGATGTGGACCCCCTCGCCCTCGAAGACAGACCAGAGATCGCCGTACTCGTGGAGCAGGTCCACGGCCGTCTTCGGGCCGATCCCGGAGATTCCCTCGTTGAAGTCCGTGCCACAGAGGATGGCGACGTCCACGAGTTGCTCCCAGGTGAGGTCGTGTGCGGAAAGCGTCGCATCGAGGTCCATCAGTTCGGGATTGCCCTTGCTCGTCAGCTGGCGAAGTGTCAGCGGCGCGCCAAAGAGCAACGCGTCGTAGTCCTCCGTGCCGGCGTAGTCGACCTGCCCGCGGCGGGCCATGTAGGCGGCCTGGGCCTCGCCCTCGGCGGGGGCGTCGACGACGGGAACGTCGAGCAGCGCGAACAGCTCCCGCGTCGTCTCGACGATGGTGTCGGTCAGCCGCTGAGTCCGGGAGTCGAGGCGGGCGACTGCGACGTCGTCGCCTCGCTCGCGTGCCTCCTCGAGTTGGTCCTCGTAGCGTTCGCGTTGCTCCCGGCGGGCCTGTACCTCGTCGGCCTTCAGGTCGGTCACTGCCCCGTCGAAGACGAACACGGGTGTCAGATCGTTCTCGAAGAACTTCGGGAGCCCCTTCACAGCGCCGACGAGGTTCGCAACCTCGACCCCGTCGGCGGTCGTGTAGGCCTCGTCTCTGGTCCACTTGACTGTCGTCGTCAGATACCGGTAGAGCCAGTTGTGCGCGTCGACGGCCACGATGGAGCCATCCAGCTCGTCGAAGGGCACCTCCTCGATGACCGCCAGATCCCTGAGATCCGCGTTTCCCATTGCTCGTGAGTTGGGTGAGCACCCGCTTGAAACCCCCGGCTGACCTGTCCCCGCCCCGTAATGGGACAATATTCAACAGGGAAGACCCCGAACGTCGCGCTATGAGTACTTCAAAAGGTATGCTCGCCCGGTTTCGCCAGCCGGAGTACACCGGGGAGAACCGATGTCTGCCCTGCACGGTAGTAAACACCGCAATCGCGGCAGTTCTCGCCGCCGCCGTGGGCGTGGCCGTCGTCCCCATGACCTCTGTAGCCGTCGGGGCCACGGCCGGAGCCAGCGTGTTCGCCCTCTGTGCGGCAGCGATCTACCTCCGTGGCTACCTCGTGCCGGGGACGCCGGAGCTGACAAAACGGTACTTCCCGCCGTGGCTGCTGGACCGTTTCGGGAAGGGGTCGGCAGCCGCGAGCCAGGAGAGGCCGGCCAGCGTCGAGGAGATCGATCCCGAGACGGAGCTGATGGCAGCTGACGCGCTCGAGGAGTGTCCCGATCGTCCCGACCTGTGTCTGACCGACGGCTTCAGGACCGACTGGTACGCCGCGATCGACCGCGTCCGCGAGACAGAGGCCGGCCGCGAGGAGTTGCTCGGCCTGCTCGACGTCACCGAGGGCGAAGTCGAGTACGAGGAGTACGGGGCCGCGTTCCGGGCGCGGGTCGACGACACGCTCGTCGGCACGTGGGAGTCGCGTGCAGCCTTCCTGGCTGATCTGGGTGCCGCGAACGCTCTCGCGGGGTATCACCCTGACTGGGACGCCCTCGGCCTCCGCGGGCAGAGTCAGCTCCTGAACGGGCTGCGGCTTTTCGTCGACACCTGCCCGGCCTGTGGCGGCTCACCGGAGTTCGGCACCGACACGGTCGAGTCCTGCTGTACCTCCCACGAAGTGGCTGCGGTCTCCTGTCCGGACTGTGGTGCCCGTCTGTTCGAGTCCGATCCCCTGTAGCCGTCAGTATCACTCCCCCATCTCGCTGCGCGCGGGATCCGAACCGACCGCCGGCGGATCCGTTCCCCGACACTCGGCGAGAAAAGCTTCTTCCTCCGACGAGAGGTCCCGCTCCCTGTACCGGTCGAGGCCGTCCTGGTAGCGCTTGGGGTCGCGGTTTGCGTCGGGACGGTAGCCCAAAACGAGTTCGGCGAGGCCGGTCTCCTCGCCGGTGAAGACGAACCCGGCCCGGTAGCAGGCCTCGTAGGCGAAGGGGTTGTTCGCGGCAATCTGGACAGAGCTGTAGCCCCGGTTCCGGGCGCGCTCGGCGGTAAAGCGGAGGAGTCGGGGCCCGATCCGCTCCCCGCGGCGGTCGCTCCGAACTGTCACGTACCGGAGTTGCAGACAGTCCGGGTCCGTCCGGTCCTCGTTGAACGCGACGGCACCGACGACGTCCCCGTCGCGGGCCACGGCCTTGCCCGTCGAGGACATGACGAACTTGCCCGCGTAGGCGAAGACCTCGTAGTCGAGGCGGAGTGTCGGCCCGTCCGGCGGCCATCCCAGCAACGCGAACTCCATACCGGACTGTCGTGGTGGCGGCCAATGTACCCTGCGACGGGTCGGGAGCGATGTGCGGACCCGGAGGGTTTTCCCGCCGGCCGGCGAGTGTGTGGGTGTGCACAGCGACGTGTGGCCATTCGACCGGTTCGCCCGTCTCTACGACCTCTGTATGCCCGGCGTCGACCGTGAGAAACTCGCCCGGGGCCTCGGAGAGGCGACGCGGCCCATCGAGCGGGTTCTGGACATCGGCGGGGGCCCCGGCAGAGCGCTCGAGGCAGTCGAGGCGCCGGTCCGCGTCGTCGTCGATCCGGCCGCAGGGATGGTCCGCCAGGCCCGGGCGAACGGGTTCGGGGCCGTCCGGGCCGACGGCGCGCGCTTGCCGGTTCGGGCTGCGTCGGTCGACGTCGTTCTCGTGACCGATGCGCTCCACCACATCGGCGATCAGGGGGGCCTCCTCGGGGAGGCTGCCCGCGCTCTCAGACCCGGTGGCGTCCTCGTCGTCAGGGAGTTCGACCCCTCCACTCGCCGTGGGTGGGCTCTGGCCCGGGCGGAACACCTGATCGGCTTCGACTCTGTCTTTCACTCGCCGGACCAGCTCGCGTCGATGATTGGGGCTGCCGGGCTGGCGCCGTCCGTGGTCGAGCGCGGGTTCGGATACACGGTGACAGGATACGCGGAAAGCGGGAGTTCCAAGTCGGGGGCGTCCCAGTGACCACACATGAGCACGTCGACGTATCTCCGGTCGCGGGTGGACGTCCGCCCGTTCGCCGGCCTCCTCGCTGTCGGGGACGCTCTCGCAATCACGTCGTTCGTCGTCGCGGGGATCATCCAGCACGGGGGACAGCCGTTTTCGAACCCGGGCGAGGTGCCGGGGCCGGTCGCGCCGTTTCTGCTGGGGTGGTTCGCCGTGGCGCTTCTCGGCGGCCTCTACACTGTCGACGCCCTCCTCTCGCCCCGGCGAGCGCTGAGCTGGACAGCCCCTGCCTGGGTCATCGCAGTTCTCGTCGGGCACGGCCTGCGCGCGACGTCGCTGTTTCCCGGGGGAACGACGGCCGGATTCATCCTCGTTACGCTCGTCGTCGGCGGCATCCTGGTTGTCGGATGGCGGCTGCTCGCGTCCGTGGCAATCGGGCGCTAAAACTGGGGGGGAGAGTAAAAGTTACAGATAATCAAGGCGAAAGCCTCGCGCTTCAGCGGCATGGCGAGAGCGAAGCTCTCGCTGCAACCGAAAAGCTTCGCTTTTCGAGATTCCGATCACCCACGACGGCACGATCGAGCGCCACTCGGCGTACTGTGATCGCTGACGTTTTGAGGGGTTCCAGCTATACCCTTCTCATGAGTACTCGTCCAGATCCGACCGGGCGTCCCTGGCTGGTCCTTGGGGGCTGTTTTCTGGTGGCCACCGGGTTCAACGCGTATCTGTTCGCCCCGGCGAGCATTATGCCTCAGGTCGTCGAGGCGTTCGGTATCGACAAGGCGACAGCGGGGCTGTCGATCAGCGTTGTCTTCCTCGCGTGGGTGCTGTTGCAACTTCCCAGCGGCTTTCTGCTCGACCGGTACGACAATCGGATACTCGTGTGGACAGGGGTTTTGGTATTTCTCGCCGCTGCCCTCGGAGCACTGGTCGCGCCGACCTACCCGGTGTTTCTGGTGACACGGTTCATCGGCGGGACCACAGCCGTGTTCCTCTGGACGGCCAATGCCAACATCGTCGGGCAGTCGTTCCCGCCTGCGCGACGGGCTCTGGGGACGAGCCTGTTCGTTGCCAGCGCGCCAGCCGGGGTGACGATGGCACAGGCGATCGGCCCGTCGCTTGAGGCGGCGGTCGGGTGGCGAGGAACCGTCGCCGCATACGCTCTCGTCACCGTCTGTGGGCTGCCGCTGTTCGTCTGGGCGCTGGATGCACCGGTCCGGAACGAGTCGGCTCTTTCACTGTCGAAGTTCGCCAGCGCACTCGGGAACAGGCAGGTGTTGGCCATCGCGGTAAGTAGCTTCTGTGCGTATTCGCTGTTCGTGTTCTTCAACTCCTGGATGCCGACCTACGCCACGGAAGTTATTGGTGTTACCACCGGGACAGCGGGGACACTGGCGGCTCTGTTGCCCGCGATGGGGCTACTCGCACGGCCAGGGGGTGGCTGGCTCTCCGATCGCATCGGCCACCGGCGACGCCCGGTGATACTCCTCGCGTTCGCGGTGGTGCTCCCGGCACTCGTCATCGCTTCGGTTGCCACGTCCGTGCTCGTGTTTGGGGCAGCGCTGGTGCTTGCCGGTATTGGCTCGCAGTTGGGGACGGGTGTCTTCTACGTCTACGTCGACGAGATGTCACCTCCGGAGTCGGGCGGGACGAGCCTGGCAGTGTTGCTCACACTGTCGATGGCAGGATCACTCGTCGCTCCGGTCACCACCGGCTGGCTTATCGACACGGTCTCGTGGACAGCGGCGTTCGGCTTCGGGGGGATACTGGCACTGGGTGGAATTACCGCCCTTATCGGCCTGCCAGAGCGATAAACCGAGGCCGAAGACGTCACGCGAACGCGATCGGCTGACCGGCCGTGTCGTCCTCCTCGCGGACTTTCGCCAGCGCGTCCTCGAAGTCGGCCATACGGACCTCGGTGCGGTCGTCGCGGATCGCGAACATCCCCGCCTCGGTCGAAAGCGAGGCGAGTTCGGCCCCCGAGAACCGCTCGGTCTCGCCCGCGAGCGTTGACAGATCGACGCCGTCCGCGAGATTGATGTCGTGGGTGTGAATGTCGAGGATGCGCTCGCGACCGTCCCAGTCCGGCTTTGGCACTTCGATGAGGCGGTCGAAGCGGCCGGGCCGGAGGATGGCGCGGTCGAGCATGTCGAAGCGGTTGGTGGCGGCGATAATGCGGATCTCGCCGCGGTCCTCGAAGCCGTCCATCTCCGAGAGGAGCTGCATCATCGTCCGCTGAACTTCGGCATCCCCGCTCGTCTTCGATTCGGTGCGCTTTGCGGCGATGGCGTCGATCTCGTCGATGAAGATCACCGCCGGCTCGCGCTCGCTCGCGAGCTCGAAGAGGTCGCGGACGAGCTTTGCACCCTCGCCGATGAACTTCTGGACCAGCTCGGAGCCGGCCATCTTGATGAACGTGGCGTCGGTTTCGTTGGCCACGGCCTTCGCAAGCATCGTCTTCCCCGTCCCCGGCGGCCCGTGCAGCAACACGCCGGATGGCGGGTCGACGCCGACTTCCCTGAACTGATCTGCGTTGACCAGCGGTTCCTCGACGGCCTCGCGGACCTCACGGATCTGATCGTCGAGGCCACCGATGTCGTCGTAGGCGACGTCGGGGCTGGCCTCGACCTGCATGGCCTGTGCGCGGGCGTCGGTCTCGGCGTCGAGAATCGTCTGAATGCTGAAGGAGTCGTTGATCGCGACCCGGTCGCCCGCCTCGAGCCTGTCGCGGAGCGTCGGCGACACCTCGGTCAGCACCTCCTGGTTGTTGCCGTGCTGTTTGACGACGATGCCGTCGTCGGTCAGTTCCTCGGCCGTCGCCACATACAGTGACGACGACTTGAGCTTATCGTTCTCCCGTTCGAGCCGGTCGACCTCCGCCGTGAGCTCCGCCTGGCGCTCGCGGGCCGCATCGAGCTGGTCTTCGAGCTGCCGGTGGACCCTGACGAGCTTGCCGTAGTGTTCTCTGAGCGCTTCGAGCCGCTCGACCGGTGTCATGTCCGGATCGAGGTCGAGCCGCGGTCGATCGGGAAGAGACGGACTGCGCGACATCTGGATAGTGGTACTTTGCCATCGGGCGATATAGGTCCTTCGGGTGGCACAGAGCTTCGGCCGACCCGAGTGACCCGATGGGGCGATCAGGTCGACAGGCGAGCGAACTCCTCGAGGTAGGAGCCGTAGACGTCGAGCGCCGACTCGATTGGGTCGGAGTCAGTCATGTCCACGCCGGCCCGCTCGAGGAGTTCGAGGGGATACTCGCGCGACCCACTCCGGAGGAATTCCCGGTACCGCTCGGCGGCTGGCTCGCCCTCCTCTCTGATATTCTCGACTAGGGCGACGGCCGCGGAGATGCCCGTCGCGTACTGGAAGACGTAGAAGGCGCGATAGAAGTGGGGGATGCGCATCCACTCGCGGGCAATGCGGTCGTCGACGACCGCGGGATCGTAGTAGTCGGCCTTCAACTCGCGGTAGAGGACGTCCAGCCGGTCTGCGGTCAGTGGCTCGCCGCCCGCGCTCAGTTCGTGTGTCCGCCGTTCGAACTCCGCGAACATCGTCTGCCGGAACAGCGTCGACCGGAACCGCTCGAGGTACTCGTTCAGGACGTGCCGGCGCAGGCGGTCGTCCTCGACGGTCTCGAGCAGGTGGTGGGTGAGCAGCGTCTCGTTGACCGTGCTGGCGATCTCGGCGATGAAAATCTCGTAGTCGGCGTAGACGTACGGCTGGGCCTCGCTTGCCAGTTCGGAGTGCATCGAGTGGCCGAGTTCGTGGGCCAGCGTGTACATCGACTCCACGTCGTCCTGGTAGTTCATGAGAATGTACGGCTGGGAGTCGTACGTCCCGCCGGAGTAGGCGCCGGACTGCTTGCCCTTCGTCTCGTAGACGTCGACCCATCGCGATTCCAGCCCCTCCGCAAGCCGGGACTGGTAAGCCTCGCCCAGGGGCTCAAACGCCTCTGTGACGTACTCGCGAGCCTCCTCGTAGGGCAGTTCCGGGCTCTCTTCCCGAACGAGCGGGACGTACAGGTCCCACATCCGGAGTTCTTCCGCTCCAACTGCCTCCCGCTTGAGGTCGGCGTGGCGATGCAGGAGGTCGAGGTTGTCCCGGACCGTTCCCACGAGCGTGTCGTAAACCTCGACAGGGATGTTGGGCTCGTGCAGGGCGGCCTCGCGGGCGGTGTCGTAGTTACGGGCCGTCGACAGCTTCTCGTCTGTCTTGACTGACTTGCGGTAGGCGGTGCCGACGGCGTTCCTGACCGTCTCCCACTCGTCGTAGAAGGCTTCGTGGACCCGCCGGCGAAAGTCGCGGTCTGGCTCCTTCTGGAGGGTGGTAAAGTTGTTGAGCGTGATCTGTCGCGGTTCGCCCTCCGGGTCGTCCACGGCGGGAAATTCCATGTCGGCGTTGGTCAGCATGTTGTACACCTCGCCAGGCGAACCCGTCACCTCGCCGAGTTCCGCGAGCAGGTTCTCGACCTCCGCAGACCGGGTGTGTGGTTTCATCCGCACCACGTCGTCGAAGTAGTGGTCGTACTCCTCGAGACCCGCCTCGTCCTCGATCATCGCGTCGACGTCTTCGCGCTCGAGTTCCTGGAGTTCGGGCTCGATGAAGGAGGCTGCGCTCGCGGCCTCCGAGGACAGCGACTGGGCGCGGGTGGCCATCGCCTGGGCCTCGCCGTCACGGGTGTCCTCGTCGCGGCGCATCCGGGCGTATGCGGCCACGTTCGAGACCTCGCGCATGACCGACTCGTAGGTTTTGAGCAACTCCCGCAGCGTCGCTGCATCCTCTGTCACCCTTCCCTCGTAGGCTCGGAGGTCATCGAGGTGCTCCTGGGCGGCCTCGAAGGCCTCACCCCAGGTCTCGTCGCTCGCGAACAGCGAGTCGAGATCCCACTTGTAGCTCTCGTCGACGCTCTCCCGCTCGGGGACGGAACTCATGGGGCCGCGTATGGCTGGAACGCAGGTAAGGTTTCGTTTCATCCGGCGCTGTGGAAGGAGCGGCAGGGGCGGAACCGAGTGCACAAACGCCAAACCCTCGGCGACCGTAGGATCGATCGATGGCCGAGACCGGCACCACGTTGCGGGAGCGTGCAGTCGACCTGACGGCCGACCTCGTCGAGTACCAGACGGTGGCGAGCAACCCGGACGAGGTCGACGCCTGCATGGACCGGGTCGCGGAGTTCTTCGCGGAGGCGGGCATCCAGGTTACACGACACAGACACGACGGCGTCCCGTCGCTGGTCGCGTCACTGGCTGACACCGAGGGGGCGGACGTTATGTTCCACGGACATCTCGACGTCGTACCCGCCCCGGATCGCCTGTTCAGCCCGCGTATCGAGGGCGGCCGGATGTACGGCCGCGGGACTGCGGACATGAAAGGCGGGCTCGCGGCGATGATGCACGTGATGCGTGACGCCGCGGCCGAGAAGGCGGATCACTCGCTTTCGATGATGGTCGTCGCCGACGAGGAACGCGGCGGCCGCCACGGCGTCCAGTACCTGATCGACGACGTCGGGTACAGCCCCGCCTTCTGTATCACGGGGGAGCCGAATAACCTCGACGGGTACATGGACCTCGTCATCAAACAGAAGGGGGTCGTCCAGGTAGAGGTGACAGCGACGGGGGCGACGGCACACGCGGCGACGCCGGACAACGGCGAGAACGCGATCGAGAACCTCCTGGCGGCGTATCCCGACATCAGGGAGACCTTCGAGGACGAAGAAGACTGGGGGGCGACGGTCAACTTCGGCCGGATTCGCGGTGGCGAGGCGCTCAATCAGGTGCCCGAGTCCGCGACGCTCGAACTCGACATCCGCTATCCGGACGAGACACGGCGCGACGACGTGCTGTTTCGCCTCCGGCAGATTCCCGGCATCGAGATCCACAGCCTGGGACACGGCAATCCCGTCGACACGGACCCGGAGGAGCCACACGTCCAGGCGCTGAAGCGTCACGCCGAGCGTGCCATGGATCGGGAGGTCAACCTCGCCCGAAAGCCACACACGAGCGACCTGCGACACTTCGCCCGCCAGGACATCCCCGGCGTCGCGTTCGGGCCGGAGGGGTACGGCTCCCACGAGGAGTTCGAACACCTGGTTCTCGGGAGCCTCGAGGACTACCAGCGAGCGCTGTACGAGTTTGCGACGAACGGGCCGTACGCCTAGAGTTCCAACGGCACCGTTGTCGCGAGCAGACCCGCGACGCGGGCCGCTGTCTCGCGTTTGACGCGCCGACCCTCGAAGACTTCCCGTGCGCTCGCGGCCGCACCATCGTCCACCGCGAAGTCGAGTTCTGGGTAGGTTACGTCGGTCAGGACCAGCGGATAGGCGGGGGCCGGCGCGACGCCCTCGGGGCCGGAGAGCGGTTCGTCGGCCAGCATGCGCCCGACCCAGCCGATATCGGCGTCGCCGCGAGCCACCTCGGCGACGACGGAGACGGCACGCCGTACCATCTGTCGGGCGAACCCGCCGGCCCGGAACGTCACCACGAGGAAGGGACCGTCCCGGTCGATAGCTGTCGAGAGCGTCCGGATCGTCCCCTCGTCGTCTGGTGTGAGGTTGTGGAAGTCGTGTTTGCCGGCGAGCGCGTCGAGGGCCTGGTGCGCGCGATCCCGCGAGCAGTCGGGCGCGTGCAGGAAGTAGGTGTATTCCCGACCCGTCGCGTCGTGCGTCGCGTGGAAGTCGGGGGGTGCCTCCGCGCTCGCCCAGGCACGCACGTCGGCCGGGAGTTCGCTGTTCAGCGCCGCCGGTCCGAGCCAGTCAGGAGCTTCGAAGGCGACGGTCTGTGCGACGGCGGAGACGCCCGCGTCGGTGCGGCCAGCCCCAGCGTAGCCATCTGGTGTGTCTCTTCCTGGATTGAGCGCGTCGAGGGCCCGGAGCGCGTCCAGAATCTCGTCCTCGACGGTCGGCACGTCTGGCTGGCGCTGGAAGCCGTGGTACGGTCGGCCGTCGTAGGCGACGCGATAGGCGCGGGTTGTCATCACTCGCGTGACTCCAGGAGTGACTCGCCGGTCATCGCCTCCGGCTTCTCGACCCCGGCCAGTGCCAGAATTGTCGGCGCGACGTCTGCGAGGGTGCCACCTACCTGAGCGCGCCGGCCACCGTCGCTTACAGACCCCCCATCAGGTGCGAGATAGACGAACGGGACCGGGTTGGTTGTGTGTGCGGTGTGGGGCGACTCGGGAGTGCCCATGTCGTCGGCGTTGCCGTGGTCGGCGGTGACGAGGACGTGTCCACCGGTGCCTCGCATCGCCCCGACCAGCCGGCCGAGCTGCTCGTCGACCGCCTCGACGGCGGTGATCGCCGCCTCGAAGTCGCCGGTGTGTCCCACCATGTCGGGGTTGGCGTAGTTGAGGACGACAACGTCGGGGTCGGCGTTCGCTCGCGACTCGCCGCCGCTCGCCGTATCCGAGACACGTCGCCTCTCGCGCTCGATTATCTCGATAGCGGTGTCGGTCACCCCCTGTGCGCTCATCTCGGGCTGCCGATCGTAGGTCGGCACATCCGGGCTGGGGACGATCTCGCGCAGTTCGCCCTCGAATTCGAGTTCGCGCCCGCCGTTCAGGAAGTAGGTGACGTGGGCGTACTTCTCGGTCTCGGCGATGCGCAGTTGCGTTCGGCCGGCCGCCGAGAGGACCTCTCCGAGGATTTCCTCCGGCCGACGCGGGGGGAAGGCGACGGGAAGATCGAACGTCTCGTCGTACTCAGTCATCGTCACCAGCTGAACCTCGGGTGGATCTGTCTCGACGGGCCAGTCACCGGGCCGGATATCCCCGAGCATCCGCGTGAGTTGCCGGGCTCGGTCGGATCGGAAGTTGAAGAAGACGGCCCCGTCCCCGTCTGTCAGCGCGGGGCCACCCCCGATCAGCGTCGGTTCGACGAACTCGTCGGTGTCGCCCCGATCGTAAGATGCCTCGACCGCTTCGACGGCGGACTCGGCGGTGTGGTCCGCCTCGCGCTCGACGATGGCGTCGTAAGCGCGCTTCGTCCGCTCCCAGTTCTCGTCGCGGTCCATCGCGTAGTAGCGCCCGGAGACGGTTGCGACGGTCCCTGTACCCTGGGCGGCGGCGTGAGCTCCGAGGTCGGCGAGGTAGCCGGCTCCGCTTTTGGGCGGAGTGTCCCGGCCGTCGGTGAAGGCGTGCGTGACCGCCTCGACGTCCCGGTCCGCGGCCAGGTCGATGAGCGCGTGGAGGTGTGACTGGTAGGAGTGGACGCCGCCGTCGCTGACGAGCCCGAGGAAGTGGACGCAGCCGCCGTTCTCGGCGGCGAACTCGAACGCGGAGTCGATGGCCTCGTTCCGGTGTATGGGCGGGTCGTCCCGGCCCACGCTATCGGCGGTATCGCCAGCCCCGTCAGATCGGGACGACTCTGTTGCCTCACGTTCTCCGCGCCAGCGCGCGATTGCGTCGGTGACGCGGGCCGACTCCTGTTTGACGACCCGGCCGGCGCCGATGTTGAGGTGTCCGACCTCGCTGTTGCCCATCTGCCCCTCGGGGAGTCCGACGCGGCGGCCGTGGGTTTCGAGGGTCGTGGCGGCCCCCTCGCGCCAGTAGCGGTCGAAGTTCGGCGTCTCGGCGGCGGCCACTGCGTCGCGTGCTCCCTCTTCGGAGTTGAGCCCCCACCCGTCCAGGATGACCAGACCGACGTCCATACCGGAGCGAGTGGGGGACAGCGTACGACACTTTCGCTTCGGGTGCGTCCGAAAAAGGGACGGGTCCCGGACGTGACCGTGAACAGCGGAATTATGTACCCGGACCGTCACCGTTCGAACATGCACTCCCAACTTCTGTCGGATCAGCTGGCGGAGCAGATTGTCACCACGGCCAGGACGGCGACGGGGGACAGTCTGCGGTCTGTCACCTACTTCACGCGGTCGGATTTCGACCAGCTCTACCTTCGCGGCGATCTCGAACAGGATGCCGACCTCAACACGTTCGTCGGTCACGAGTGGCGGGGCTACCGCGAGACACAGAACGCCTACCAGAACTCCGAGCTCGGCCGGTACAAGTTCACGGTCCGGGCCTTCGACAACGGGTACCTGTTGCGGGTCGCCGTCGACCGCAAGGGGGTTCTCATCACCACCGACGGCCTCTCGATGCAGAGCTACGAGGAGATCGCAGAGGCCCTCCAGCGGATGCTCCGGGAAGGCGGAGACAGTGATTGAGCCGGGCACATGACACTCGATCCCGTCCACGTTGACGGCATCGCCCGTCTGGCCAGTCGTGTCAGGGACGGCGTGGACGACCGCGAGCGGGACGAGGTCGCCGAGCGCGCCTGGGCGGAGTTTCTCGACCCCCTCTACCACGACGGGGAGGCGATTCTGGAACCGCTCGAGGGTGTCCAGCGCCACAAGGTTCCCATCGACGACATCGCGCTCGAGTCTTCCCCCTTCGAGACCCAGCACGGCCTCGACGCCGGCACCATCAACCCGACGACGTTCAAGAACGGGCTGGTGCTCGACGTCTCCCAGGCGGCGATGGCTGCCGTGCCGTCCGATATCGACCTCCACCGCGCCCGGACGATCGTGATGACCGTCCACACGAACGACCGGAGCGTCGACGTCCACGACCCCGACTGGCGCCTCGACGACGAGGGGTACGCCCGCAGACGGATCCTGCACGCCCCCCGCGTCGACCGCTACGAGCAGACGGTCGTCCACGCGCTGGCGCTGTATCTCGCCGAGAGCGAACACGCCATCGATCAGGCCGAGGTGGTGGAGGATCTGCTGGTTCTCGACGGGCCCATCTACCCGACGGGGTTGCTGAAGTGGAGCGAGCACGATCCGGAACTCCGGCGGCTGCTGACCGACGAAGAGCAGCCGCGGGACGTCGTCGCGAACTACCTCGACCTCGTCGAGACGTTCGTCGACCGGGACGTGCCGCTGGCCGGCTTCGTCAAGAACAGCGCCTCGAAAGCCATCACCCGGCCGCTCCGGTCGAAGCTCGGCGCCCCCTGGATCGACGACGACGCCTTCTTCCGGCGGGTGCTGGAGCGGCTGGACGAGGACGGCGAGCCGGAGACGGACGCGCTGACATTCACGAACTGGTTTCGCTCGCGGGTCGGCACCGACGGGATGCTCGCCGACGGGTCGCTGGATATCGACTGCGAGCGCGAACTCGACGAGAAGGAGTACGAGGTCACGTTCTTCGTCGTATACGATCCTCGTGACGACCTGATCTACCGTGTCGAGGCTCCCTACGCGTTCACCGCTGATCCAGACCTCCGGGCAGATCTCACGGGGCACCTCCTCTCCGAGATTGCCGGCGAGCGCGGGCCGCCCCTCCCCGTCGGGAAGGCAGACGAACTGGCCCGTATCGATCGGGAGGGAAAGCAGACACTCCGGCGACGCATCGAGCGGGAGTTCGACACGAGTCAGCGGGAGACGTACGACGACAAGCGCTGGAATGCAGTCGAGGAGATGCTCTGAAACAACAATTAATTAAAGGGCTGCGCTATATCCACCCACATGAACAGAGACGCCATCGTGGTCGGCGTTGCGCTGCTGGCGTGGGTCGGCTTCATCGGCTTCTGGCTCACCAATATCGTCGACGTGACCTCCGTCGCTGTCATCACAGGGCTCGTAATGACGGTGGTCGTGGCCCTGGCACACTACGCCGAAGGGACTGGCTGGGAGCCGACTGAGGAAATCTCCCAGCAGGTACTGGAACGGCGTGCGGAATCTGTCCCGGAAACGGAGTTTCCCGAGCCGATGAACCGCTCGATTGGCGGTGGCGGCGCCGCAGGGGCAATCGCTGGCGCCGAGACGGAGGGCGAACTGGCAGAAGGCGAGGAAGAAGAGGAGGGATTCGACCCCGACGCGATCCCGGAGGACGAGATCGAAGTCTACGAGATTGAGTTCGCAAAGCAGGGGACGACCGTCGAGATCGCCAACAACGAGACGCTACTTGACGCCGGCGAAGAGGAGGGCTGGGATCTGCCCTATGCTTGTCGTGAGGGGTCGTGTCTCTCCTGTTCCGGGCACATTGAAGACGGCGACGCACACGAGTATATCCGCCATGCGAACAACGACACGCTGAACGACGACGAAATGGAGAAGGGCTACTGTCTGACCTGCACGGCTTGCCCGACTACCAGTTTCACACTCCAGACCGACGAGTCACCCTGAGTACCCCCTTTCTTTATCCACTATTAGGTACCTTACGCACGTTTATATAGAGAATTGGATACGAAAGCGTGCCAAGAGGGATTCGAACCCTCGATCTGTAGCTCCGGAAGCTACCGCCTTGTCCGCTAGGCTATTGGCACTACTCTAGCGGTATGTGGGAAGGGAGTTATAGGTAGGGGATATGCTTGCGTATCCACCAATTACGGAAATTCAAGGAGAAAGCCTCGCGCTTGAGCGCGGGGAGGACGTCAAAGACGTAGTCTACTCAACTTTCGCGGCGATGTGATCTCTTGGGAATGTAATTGGATCCGGCACATGCACTGAACGCAATTTATACTGACGGCTATACCGTCGTGAGCATAGTCGACCCCGCGGGGGGTCGAAATCGCTCACGGGCGTATAGCCGTTAGTATGAGTAGGTTTGGCTGGCGATACGCTCTTTGCAAACTATTCCCAACCACAGGACATGAGTACTCGCCCGGCGACCACGCCGAACTACCAGCGAGTGCCGGACGAGGAGTTCCGAACGCGCGTTGAGGAGTTGTGGAGTCGCTACGCCGACTGTGACCTGTGTGCGTATGACTGCCAGATCGATCTCCCGGTTAGACTCCTCTCACCAGCAGGACAGATACTCATACACTCACAACCCATACTCTCTAATCGTGTGTATCATCGTCTGATGATTTCATAGCGCCGAGCAAGCCGTACTCCTGTCGATGCCCGCAACTCTTTACCTGCTTCTCGTCCTCCACTGACCCGTGACCGAGCTCGATCCGGAGAAGTTCGAAGAGAAGTACGAGTACTACTTCGAGGAGATTGAGAAGGCATACTCAACCGCCTACCAGCAACTGCACGGCGAGTACAACTCTGAAATCCTCCGAGCAATTGATCGGCACGTGCTCAGCGAGAGTGAACCGGTCTACACGGGGGATGGAGAATTCCGCATTATTCTACCGGGCGATATGGAAGAACGCGCACAGGCCCTCCCTGGCGATGAAGAGGCGTTCAATACTGTTCTTGAGGAGTTCACTGCCGGAATTGAACACGAACTCCGCCGTATCTTTGAGTTTGAAGACTAGACTCAGTTGTCGCCACCACTCTTCGCCATAGTCCTGTATTTTAACACTACCGGCGGGTTGCAGGCGAAGAAACAGCACTCTACAGTATTTTTGGGTCCTTCTGCAAAACAAAACAAACCAATGTCGCCCCAGACTGATTCCCACCACGATCATGCCACCTATCGCTCGTACCCATCCGATACCACGAGGCGAGTCCTGTTTTGGATACTCGTGGCAACAATAGCGGGATCGGCCACAGGTGTCGCGGTAGGGACAGCCGTCTTTCTCACCTTCTGAAAGATCATTCGACCCGTCCTGCTGTCGGCTACACCGACGTGAAAAGAGTCGGCACTTCGGGGAGCTGATACTGCTCATACTGATGGCTATAAGCCCGTGAGCGATGTCGACCCCCCGTGGGGTCGAAGATGCTCACGAAGTTATAGCCGTCAGTATTAGAAGCGCACGCGGATGTTGCGGGGGCGTGGAATATCTTGCAGTCTGAAGGTGAGCCGATGGGTCGGCCTGCTGCCCTGTCTGCTGGCCGCGGCAGGGACGCACCCACGGATGGGGCGTACTGGTAGTGGAACGACCACGACTGGATACCCGCCGAGTGTGGGGAACACTCGTGGTCACCCGACCAACCCAGCGTCAGCAAACCCGCACGTTCACAGCCGGGGTAATCGACTGGGTGGATTACCCACGGAGGAATCCTCGCCGTCGTCGGCCTCGTACCCTTCATCTGCGAGCGCGCTCTCGGCGACCTCCTCGGCGTGGTCGGAGTTTTCGACAGTCACGTCGGTCTCCGGGAGCTGGACGGTCAACACCGGGCAGGTCGCGTGGCGGACGAGCCGCTCCGCAACGCTGCCGATCAGCCGGCGCTCGATGCCAGACCGCCCGTGCGTTCCAGCGACGATGATGTCCGCCCTGGTCTCCTCGGCGTATGTCAGAATCTCGTCGGCCGGGTCGCCCTCCCGGATCCCGACTGTGACGTCGATCTCGTGAGCTTCTGCCATCGTCTCGATCTTCTCTATCGCGCGCGTGCCACGCTCGGCCGGGTCCGGGCCCGACCTGATCTCCCCCACGAGCGACTGGCCCCCGCTGTCGACGACGTGGAGGATGTGGATGGCCGCGCCGTACTGGTCGGCGAAGTCGATGGCCCGAATCGCCGCGTGGGCACTCCCCTCACTTCCATCCGTCGGCACCAGAACCCGTTCGTACATGATCGTAGCTTCGCAGTCAGCGGTATAGAGCGGCGACCACGTTCCCACGGTGTGAGAATTGGCGTGCCGGTGGACTTCCGCCGTGTGATATGGGGGTTTCAACTACCGGGAGGCACAGTTCTACGTATGCCAGTTATCGACCGTTATCATACTAACGGCTATACGCCCGTGAGCGATTTCGACCCCCTGCGCCGTCGAATATGCTCACGACGGTATAGCCGTCAGTATCAGAACAGGCGTGGGAGGTAGTCGATAATGGTCCTCGGTGGTGTATTGCCAGATACGACACTGGTGCAGGTAGCTGTCATCACCGTCACCACCGGCATGCTGTGGCTCGGGAGCGGGTGGCTCGAGAGTTCTGCTGAACACCTGTCGGCGTACTACGGCTTACCTGCCGTGGTACAGGGGTCCATCGTCGTGGCTGTCGGATCGAGTTTCCCCGAACTGGCGAGCGTCGTCATCACCGCACTCGCCGGCGCGTTCGACATGGGGGTGGGCACCGTCGTCGGCTCAGCCATCTTCAACATCCTTGCAATTCCTGCTCTGACAGGAATAGTAACCAGTGAACCACTCGATTTGAACCGGACAGTCGTATACAAAGAAGCACAGTTTTACATGCTCGCCGTGTCCGCGCTCGTGATTACCTTCGCTCTTGCGGTAATCTACTATCCGGCAGGTGGTGGCAAAGCACTCAACGGGAACGTAACCCGCCCTCTCGCGTTGATTCCGCTGCTACTCTACGCGCTGTACCTGTTCATTCAGTGGCAGGATGTGGGAGACTACGAAAGTCAGGGCCCAGGTGACAAAATAAACGCGTTCCGGGAGTGGGGCCGACTGGCAGCCGGCCTGATCGTCATCCTCGTCGCTGTCGAGTCGCTCGTCGGAGCGGTCGAGGGCCTGAACGCCACCTTCGGTATCCCGGAGTTCCTCGCCGGTGTGACCATCATCGCTGCTGCAACGAGTCTCCCCGACGCGCTGATCAGTGTCCGGGCCGCACGGACCGGTAAGAGTGTGACGAGTCTGGGGAACGTCCTCGGCAGCAACACCTTCGACCTGTTGGTGGCGATTCCGGTCGGTGTTCTCATCGCCGGGAGCGCGCCAGTATCGTTCACCGTTGCAGCGCCGATGATGGGGGTTCTAACCGTCGCAACGATTCTCCTGTTTACCCTCCTCCGGACTGACTTATCACTCACTGAACCAGAGTCGTACAGCCTACTGGTCGCCTACCTCATTTTCGTCGGGTGGGTTGTCGGAGAGACTGTTGGGGTGTTCGGACTCCTCCGGATGTGAACTACCCCTGTCTACCAGATGATAGCGGCGGTAGTGCGCTGGCCGGAATTTGAATCCGGGTTAGGACCGTGGCAGGGTCCTGTGATACCACTACACCACCAGCGCGCATCTAATTCTACTGGCGATGGGAAATAAAAGCGTTCCGGAAACAGCACTGACACCCGACAGTGTAGTGAGTCTCGCGCCCGTGGTTCTGCACATGACAGTCGTTGCACTCCTGAGTGTCGCACCGGTCCGCGAGGGTAGCATGGCGGGGGACGTTGCCGCCGCCGTCTCGGCTCTCGACGACTTCGCCGTCTCCTACGAAACGAATCCAATGGGCACCGTCATCGAGGCCGAGGACATCGACACGCTGCTCGACGCCGTCGCTGCGGCACACAAGTCCGTCGATGCCGACCGGGTTAGCACGTTCCTGAAGGTAGACGACAAGCGCGCGTCGGAGGAACCCGCTCGGGCGAAGGTCGAGCACGTCGAAGACCGACTTGGCCGACCCGCGAAACGCGACAGCAGCTACTGACGCCGGTCGTCCTCTGCACTCCCGGTCCTCAACCGGATATTTTCAGAACACCGCCGAACAGTACCCCACGACCCGGTCTCTGCGGCCGGCAGTCTCGCCACTCGTCGCGTACTGCAACAGATCGCCACCAGCGACGCCGAGGTGCTTCGCAGCCGTCAGCGTGGCGACAGTCGCCCAGGGGCCGCACATAGTGTGTCCGCCCCGGACAGCCTCGCTGACGGCGTCTGTGTCGAGTCGCCGGATCGCCTCCGTGACCGGTTCGTCCGCGGCGACAGCGGCCTCGTGGCCCTCGTAGTGAGTGAGGTCGGTCGAGGCCACGACTGCCACGTCTCGTCCGCATCTGTCGATCACTGCCGCGAGGTCGCTTCCGAACTGTCTGGCCCGATCCTGACCGGGGCGCGTGAGACAGATCGGAACGACGCTCACGTCTTCGAGACAGTACTGCAGGAAGGGAATCTGTACTTCGAGGGAGTGTTCACCAGCGTGCGTACGCTCGTCGAAGGTCGCTACTGGAGACTCCTCGACGACCGCAGATGCAAGTTTGCCATCGACGGGGGCTGTTCCCAGTGGCGTTCGCCAGTGGTTGTGGGGCGAGACGGCGACGTCCGGACCCACCCCCTGGTGGTTCGGTCCGAGAACGACGACCGACCCCGGCGTCGGCCCCGACGCGAGGACGCCGTATCCGTGGGCTGCGACCGGACCGGAGTAGGGGTACCCGGCGTGCGGTGAGACCACCGCTGTCACCTTCCGGCCGCCGAGCCCCTCCAGTCGGCCGGGGCCGTACTCGTGTCTGAAACAGTTCTCGATCTGCTCGTGGAGTCCGCTCTCATCGCCCGCGTAGAACTGGCCGGCGACTGCTGGCGGGCGTACACCAACGGTCGGCCGGCCGCCGTCAGTAACCAGGTCGACCCCAGACGCGTCGTAGCCGTGGCCGACAACCTCACCGCGTGGCGTTCGTTCCTCGAAGGACCGCGCAGTGAACCGCTTCATGTCAATCTCCCCCCGCCGCCAGGCGCCTCCTCCGGTCACGGCCTTCTGACAGGCCGTCGACGAGTGCGGTTTCTTCGGTCATCGCTCTCTCAGGCGAACGGTCGGAAGCGCCCCCCACTCGATTCGTCACGCGGCGTCCCGCGAATCGGGATCTCGTGGCCGCACGCGGGACACGCGCCGTCTTCGAGGGTGATCTCGCGGACTGTGAACCCCTCGCGCCGGACGACGATCCGCCCACACTCGGGGCAGTAGGTCGACTCGCTCTCGTGCCCCGGCACGTTTCCGCAGTAGACGTACTGGAGACCCTCCTCGCGTCCGATCTCCAACGCCCGTTCCAGGGTCTCGACGGGCGTCGGCGGCACGTCCTGCAACTCGTAATCTGGGTGGAACCGCGAGAAGTGGACCGGCACGTCCACCCCGACATCCTCCCGGAGCCAGCGGACCCGCTCTCGGATGGCCGCCTCGTCGTCATTCTCGCCCGGGATGAGCAGGTTCGTCACCTCGACGTGGACGTCTCGCGTGGCGAACTGTTCGACTGTCTCGAAGATGGGCTCCGGGTCCGGGACTCCGGCGTGCTCGCGATAGAACTCGCGTCCCCCCTTGATGTCGACGTTGATCGCGTCCAGGTGTGGCGCGAGCGTCTCGACTGTCTCCTCGCGCATGTACCCGTTCGAGACGAACACCTGAAGGGCATTCGCGGGCGCCGCGCGCATCGTGTCCAGCGCGTACTCCATGAAGATGGTCGGCTCCGTGTACGTGTAGGCGAGGCCGTCGATGTCGTCGGACTCCGTTCGTTCAGCAAGATCCTTCGGCGGCCGGTCCATCTCACGAACGCCCTCGTGTTCGATTGCGATGCGGTAGTTCTGACAGAAGTCGCACTTGAAGTTACAGCCTTTCGTCGCCACCGAGAGGACACTCGCTCCGGGGGCGACGTGGAAGAGCGGTTTCTTCTCGATCGGGTCGATCGAGGTCGAGACAGCCCGGCCATACGTCGTCAGGTACAGCGATCCGTCGCGGTTCAGCCGCGATTCACAGATCCCCCTGCCCCCGTCCGGGATGACACACGTCCGCGGGCAGACCCGACACCGGACCGCACCGTCGTCCAGACTGTCGTAGTGTTCGGTTTCCCGCGGTCGAACACCCGGATCAGCGTCTGGTGGCGCCATGTTGGTTTTTGCTGGCCGGAGCGGCAAATCTATCACGGGGATTCTCAGGGTCTGGGAGCACGCCCGATCACCGCGAATCGAACGTCATCGAACGGGCCGGACGCGGGACCGCGAGTTCTTAAGGGGGGCCACCCCAACGGATGGTATGGAGAGCCTCAACCGGATGGCCACCGAACTCGTCGACGAGGCAATCGACTTCGCCGACGAGCTCACAGTGGACGTCCACCCGCTCACTGGTGACGCCGCAGCCCTCGATTTCGGCGTCGAGGTCCCCGGCTCCCTGGAAGCCGGTCTGCTGCTTACCGAGATTGTCACTGCCGGCCTGGCGACGGTCGGAACCCGCGTCGACGAGGTCGCCGGCGCACCCCTGACCCACGTCGAACTGTCGACTGACCACCCCGCACTCGGCCTGCTGTGTGCCAGCAAGGCCGGATGGGAACTCAGCGCCGACGACTTCGAGGGGCTGGGCAGCGGCCCCGCCCGCGCCCTCGTCGCCGAGGAGGACATCTTCGCCCGCGTCGGCTACCGCGACGAGTTCGACTTCGCGGTCCTCGCCGTCGAGTCGGAGACGCTGCCCGACGAGGCGGTCGCCGGACTCGTCGCCGAACGCGCCGGTGTCCCCGAGAGCGGCGTCTTCCTGCCGGCGTTCTCGACAGCCTCGATCACCGGCAGCGTCCTCGGTGCCGCCCGTGTCGCGGAACTCGCTGCGTTCCGTCTCACGGAACTCGGCTACGACCCTCTCGATATCCTCTCGATCACCGGCTCCGCGCCGGCTGCACCTGTCGCGGACGACGAGGAGACAGCGATGGCGCGGACCACCGACGCCGTGGCCTACGGGGGCCAGGCCCACGTCACCGTCGACGCCCCCTTCGACCGCTTCGACGAGGTTGCATCCTCGGCCTCGCCGGACTACGGGGGGCCCTTCGCGGACATCTTCGAAGACGTGGGCTGGGAGATCACCGACCTTCCAGTCGAGTTGTTCGCCCCCGCACAGGTGACCGTCGACGTGCTGGGCGGCGGGACACACGTCGTCGGCGACACGCACGAAGACGTCCTCGCGGAGAGCTTCGATCTCTGAGGTGAGACGGATGCGGTACAAGGTCGTTCCAGAGCCGGTGAGCTACGATCTGCTGCTCGCGGCCAGGGATGCGCTCCCGCTGGTCCCGGGGAGCGTCGAGGACTGCTGTGGACGAATCCGCGATCGGACGGAGATACCGTCCCGCGACGCGGCCCGCGAGTGGCTCACCTTCCTGCAGGCGCTCGGCCTCGCTGCGGAGACGGACCGCGGATTCTACCGCGGCCGGGAAGAGCCCGACAGGGACACACTCGCGGAACAGTTCCTCGACGGTGTCTTCGGAGCCCACGAAATCCGCGACGCACTCGCGGCGGCCGACGGGCCGCTGGCAGCCAGAGAGGTCTTCGGGCGTGTTCGGGAAACCATCCCACACTGGGAGCGCGATCGCCGACCGGACTGGGAATCCGAGTGGACCGGTCGCATCGAGCGGCTGCTTGACTGGGGCGTCGTCTTCGAGATCCTCGAGCGCCGCGAGGGCGGGTACGTGGCTGTGCGGTGAGAGCAGCGACTTTTAGCGCGTCCAGCCCGTAGCATCGAGCGATGACGGTATCGGCCGACGTGATCCTGTTCGACATCGACGACACCGTCTGCGAGTACAACCGGACCACCAGGGACCTGCTGGCGGTGGCCTTCGAGCGCGCTGGCGTCGAACCCTTCTTCACTGCGGGGGAGTACGTCGAGCGCTACAACGACTTCGCCGACGACAGCGACGGCGTGGCGGACCTCCGGGCGCGGTGTTTCGCAGCGCTCGCCCGCGAACGCGGGCGCGACCCGGAACTCGGCTGCGACGTGGCCCGTGCCTACGCGGCCGAACGCGACCACGCGAACGTCCGCTTTCTCCCCGGGGCGCGAGAAACGCTGGACCGGCTCCACGGATCGGTTCCGCTCGCGGCCGTCACCAACGGCGCACCGGAGATGCAGTCGACCAAGCTCCGGACGCTCGGGGCGGAGGAGTACTTCCAGACGGTCGTCCACGGGGGCTACGACGCGCCGGCAAAACCGTCACCGGAACCGTTCCACACGGCGCTCAATGCGCTGGATGTTCCCCCCGAGCGCGCGGTCCACGTCGGCAATTCACTCGCGTCGGACGTCGCAGGCGCAAAGGCGGCCGGCGTGACCGCGGCGTGGCTGCGAAACACCAAGTCCGGCGTAACCGAGACGGGACCGGACCCCGACTACGTCCTCGAGTCGATGGCCGACCTGCCGGGCCTGGTCAGGGCGTGATGACCGCTCGCCCGTCGATTTCACGGTGTTCGAGTTTCTCCGCGACCGTGTTGATCTCCTCGAGGTCGTACCGTGTGGTGTGGAGGTCGACGTCGCCGTGCTCGACCAGCGCAACGAGTTCCTGGAGTTCGGTGTACTGGCCCACGAGCGTCCCGCGGTAGGTGAACTCGCCGGCGACGAACGCCTGGGCGGGTTCGTGGACGTGCCCGCCGTACCCGATGACGTGGTGTTCGCCCCCCAGGGCGGCGATGTCGGGGCCGAGCGCGGTCGTTCCGTCGGAGCCAACGAAATCGAGGGTCTGCTCGGCCCCGTGCCCGTCGGTGAGGTCCTCGATCTCGCCGGCGACGTCGACGCTCTCGGGATCTAACGTGACGTCGGCGCCACACTCCTCGGCGAGTTCGCGGGCGGACTCCTTGATGTCGAGCGCCACGATGTCGACGGCGCTCATCGCGTCCAGACACTGCAGGCCGATGTGTCCGAGCCCGCCGACGCCGATGACGACGGCGGTGTCGCCGGGAACGAGTCCGTCGACGGCCTTCTTTACGGCGTGGTAGGCCGTGATACCTGCATCGGCGTGTGGAGCGATGTCGGTGGGGTCGACGCCGTCGGGGAGCGGGATGACGGCCCGCTCGCTGGTCAGCATCTCGTCTGCGAACCCGCCGTCGGTCGTCAATCCGTTGAACGAGTCGTTCTCGCAGTACATCGTCTCGCCCTGCCGGCAGGCCCGACACGTTCCGCAGGTCTGGACCGGGTGGCAGATGACCTGGTCGCCCTCCGAGACGAGCGATACCTCCTCGCCTACCTCCAGGACCGTCCCGGCGTTCTCGTGGCCGAGCGTCATCGGTAACGACTGGGGAACGTAGTCCGCCCACTGTCCCTCGATGATGTGATTGTCCGTCTGACACCAGCCCGCACCGTCTATCTCGACGACGACGTCCCTGCTCGATTCGGGGCTGGGACGATCCACTTGCTCGATCGAGAGGCCGTTCGACATGTCGTGTGTGTACTCGTGGAGTTTCGCTGCGTACATGGTATGTTATCACTTGTTCTGGGGCGCGTAAAGGTTTTTGTCGGATCCGAGTCACTCCGGGCGTCTGCCTCCGCGCGTCTGTCTGACGGCCGAACAGGTTCTAAACGTTCAGCCAATACTCATTGGCTGCGACGCTTTTTTGAACTGCTGGCGTTCGTTCCAGCCTTGAACTCACGTCCCATGTGGCAGCTGTGAGCCACGACACCGGTCGTGCCTGTCTCCTCCAAGGGTGACACCGGGTTACTTCGAGGTTGGATTAGGCCTTTTTGTCTGGGATGTGGAATCACACCATGGCGATTCAGGACACCGCCGGATCTGAAACGGCGACCGAGATCGAACTCCGGGTCGACACCGGTGAGTGCTTTTTCGTGTGGGCGTCTCGGGAGGCGTCGTGTCGGCTGTCGCTCGAACACCTGGTCCACCGGTCTGGGGGAGAGCTGCTGGAGTTTTTCGCTGTCGACGGTGCCGAACCCGGCGATGTGGTCCAAATGGCCGACGAGGTGGCCGCGATCGCAGAGGCGCGGATCCTCAGGGAGGCCCTCGACGGCGGGCTGGTGCAGTTGATCGTCACGGGCCCGTGCGTGACGACCACGCTGGCCGACGCGGGCGCGGTGACGCGGTCAGTAACCGCCTCGGAAGGGACCGGACGCGTGGTCGCGAACGTGCCTGCTCACGCGGACGTCCGGACGGTCGTCGAGACCTTCCGGTCGCGACACCCCGGCTCACAACTCCTCGCGAGTCGCCGGGGGTCGGGGTCGATCCCCGTCCGGAGCGAACGGGGGCTGAAAGGAGCCCTCGCCGCACACCTCACCGACAGACAGATCGAGGTGTTTCGGACTGCGTACCTTGGCGGTTACTTCGAGTGGCCCCGCGAGAGTTCAAGCGAGGAGTGTGCCCAGATGCTCGGGATCTCTCAGCCCACCTTCAGCCAGCACATGAGAGCGATTCAGAGGTCTATGGCCGAGTGCCTGTTCGCGTCCGTCCCGCCCCGGGGATACTAACAGCTATACGCCAGTGAGCGATTTCGATCCGTCGACTACGCTCACGAAGGTATAGCCGTCAGTATGGACGGAGATGACTCCCGGTGATAGCGCCCAATACTGATAGGCAGTCGGCCTTAGCCGGTAGACCGACACATGGGACGTGGTGACATACAGGTGACAACCTACGACAAGTGGACCGACGCACAGAGCAGCAAACACGTCACAGTCGACGGGCACGACCTCGAGGTGGCGTACTACGAGGCCGGCTCGGGCGATCCGGTGGTCTTCCTCCACGGGATTCCGACGAACTCGTTTCTGTGGCGCGACGTCCTCGGCCCGATCGAGGCCGAGCGCCGCGTCGTCGTCCCCGACATGATCGGCTACGGGAACTCCTCGATGCACGACGGCTTCGACCGGTCGCTGCGCGCTCAGGAGGTGGCCATCGAGGGGTTGCTCGACGCACTCGACATCGGGGCGCCGTCCCTCGTCGGCCACGACCTCGGTGGCGGAGTCTTCCTCAGATATGCCGCCCACAACCCCGAGGCCGTCGACGAACTGGTGCTGTCGAACTCCGTCGCGTACGACTCCTGGCCCATCCAGACAATCACCGACCTGGGGTTGCCCGAGACCGCCAGGGAGACGAGCGTCGAGGAACTCCAGGGGATGCTCGACGGCCTGATGCGGGACACCCTCTACGACGACGCGAGCGCCGAGTTCCTCGACGGGATGACCTCCCCGTGGGCGTCCGAAGAGGGGGTCACCTCCATCGTCCGGAATGCCTCGGCGACGAACACCAGCCACACGACCGAGGTCGATCCGACTGACGTGACTGCCGAGACACTCTTGCTGTGGGGTGCCGAAGACGGGTTCCAGCCCATCCGGTGGGCCGAACGCCTCGCAGAGGACATCGCGGACGCAGACCTTGTCGGACTCGACCGGGCCAACCACTGGGTCATGGAAGACCGCTCCGAGGCCTATCGCGACCACCTGGCCGAATTCCTGCTGTAACTATTCCGCGCGGTCCCCCTCCACCTATACTGATTGGCAAAATTATAATGTAGAGCGTTACCGTTTACCATATCGCAATGTACGAGCACAACGGAGAGGAGATCTTCGTCATCGATACACACCTGCATCTCTGGGACGCGAGCAAGGAGAACATCAAACACGAGGGCGGCGAACAGTTCATCCAGTGTTTTTACGACTACCACACCGGATTCACGCCGGAGGACAAGCAGTGGGACATGGAGGAGTACCGCCACTACGGTCCCGACCGGATGGCCGAGGACCTCTTTTCGAACGCGGCGGTCGACATGGGTATCTTCCAGCCCACGTACCTCCACGAATTCTACGAAGAGGGGTTCAACACCGTCGAGGACAACGCACAGCTGGCCGAGCGCTATCCCGAGCGGTTCGTCGTCAACGGCCGGTTCGATCCCCGAGAGGGCGAGGCTGGCCTCCGCGAACTCGAGCGTCAAAAGGAGGAGTACGACATCCAGGGTGTGAAGCTGTACACGGCCGAGTGGCTCGGGGACTCGAAGGGCTGGCGACTCGACTCCGAGGCGGCCTTCGAGTTCCTGGAGAAGTGTGCCGAACTCGGGATCGAGAACATCCATCCCCACAAGGGGCCGACGATCCGGCCGCTGAACCGCGACGCCTTCGACGTGGCCGACGTCGACGACGCCGCCAGTTCCTTCCCCGAACTCAACTTCGTGGTCGAACACGTCGGCCTCCCGCGGCTCGACGACTTCTGCTGGATCGCAGCCCAGGAGCCGAACGTCTACGGCGGCCTGGCGGTCGCCGCACCACTCGCCGTCCACCGGCCCCGGAAGTTCGGCGAGGTCATGGGCGAACTGCTCTTCTGGCTCGGAGAGGACCGCCTGATGTTTGGCTCCGACTACGCGCTGTGGAACCCTGACTGGCTCGTCGAAACGGTCATGGAAGCCGAAATGACCGACGAGCAGAAAAACGAGTACGGGATCGAACTCTCGACGGACGTGATGAAGAAGATCATGGGCGAGAACGCGGCCGAACTCTACGACATAGACGTCGAGGAGAAGAAACGGCAGTTCCAGTCGGACAGCGTCACCGAAGAGTTCGGGCTGGGGGATCACTACGGGACGGACGAGGCGGCGGCGGACTGATGTCCTCCGAGCCACGCACCCCGGAGGAACCGTCAGAACGGGCCGTCCGCGAGCGGCTGGACCGCGTGACCGATCCCGAACTCGACGAATCTATCGTCGCGCTGGACTACATCGACGACATCGCCGTAGAGAACACCAAGGTTACCGTCGAGTTCACGCTCCCGACCGCGTGGTGTTCACCGGCCTTCGCCTGGATGATGGCGACCGACGCACGCGACGAGATCGAGTCTCTTCCGGGGGTGAACCGCGCAGTCGTTCGCCTGCGCGAACATATGCACGACGAGGAGATAACCGAGGGCGTCAACGAACGACTCACCTTCGGGGAGACGTTTCCCGACGCCGACGGCGGCGTCGCCGACGTGCGGGCGACCCTGGACGAGAAGGCACGGCTTGCGCGCCAGTACGACGCTGTCGAGGCGTGTCTCGGGGCTGGGCTCGCGCCCGATCAGATCGCGAAACTCCGGCTGACCGACATCTCGATCGACGATCTGGTCGTCGTCTTCGTCCGCGAGGGGACAGTCGGGGTGTCAGTCTCGCCGGATCCGGTCGAGTCGTACCTCGAAAAGGCCCGCGAGACCGGCCTGGTCGCAGACGAGCGGCCGGAACTGTTCAGAACGCCAGAGGGCGATCCCATCCCGCCAGACCAGTTCGAGCTGGTCCACCGCAGGTGTCGGCTGGCGGGCGTAAACATGGGGGGTCAGGGCTCCGTCTGTGAGGCGCTCAACGACGCGCGACACAGGGAGGGGAGGCCACCTCTCAGTCCGGACGACCACATCCCCGAACAGTGACCTGTCAGATCCCGGTGAGAGCACCCGGGCCCGACGGCGGACCGCCGTTTCCGTCCCCTTCTGGTTCGCCGTGGCCCGCCTTCGCCAGGCCGTGTCGTCCCCGCTCGCGGAACTGTTCGGGGTCCCACCCGCACTCGGGGCAGGCACCGTCCCGATAGTCGAACTCGGTACCACAGCCGAGACATTCGCCGTTCATGGGTACTGGTAGTGTACGGTCCGAATCCGATTAAACGGTTGTGGACGTCTAGAGGAGCGAGTAGATATTCGCCTCGTAGACGTCACGGACTCGGTCGCCCCAGTCGTGGGTGTAGGTATCGATGACGTCCTGGGCGACGTCACCACGGAGGTACTTGACGATGCCTCTGTCGCCGGTCCTGTCACGCAGATGTGTGGTGAAGAAGTGCCGGAAGTAGTGTGGCGTCACGTTCTCAGCGGGGCCGCCACCGTCCCGGTACCACCCGGCCTCCCGGGCGTGCGTTTCGACAATGTGGTGGACCATGTCGGGCGTGAGCCGTTTGCCCCACTCGCCACTCGTGCTGACGAAGAGCGGATCGGCAGGCGACCGGGGATCGGGCCGGATCGCGAGCCAGCGGCGGAGTACCACCTCGAGTTCGTCGTCGACGGGGATTGTCGTGGCTCGCTTGCGCTTGTTCGACGCGTTTCTGACGTCGCCGTTGTACTCCTCCCCACGTGCCGGCGTCTCGTCGACGAACAGCGATTGCGGGCGCCCCTTCAGTTGCACACGGGGGTTCGACTCGTCGGGCGTCTCCGGGAGGGACACGTCACGACGGTCCAGATTGCACAGTTCGCCTGCACGGACCCCGGTTTTGAGCAGCGTGACGACGACTGCCCTCTCGAGGGGGTGTTCGATGCCCTCGAGAAACGACCGCATCGCCGGTACCGAGACGTCCCGACGAGCGGGATCTTTCGTGATTGACTCGTCTATCTCCTCCAAGACGAGCCCCATTGGGTTCTCCTCGAAGGTACCGACCTGTGTCATGTAGTCATAGAACCGATGGAGGTACGAGGCGTAGGTCGCGACAGTGCTCTCGGCCACAGCCCCGCGGAGCTGGTGGACGTACGCCATACAGTCCCGGTGGTTCGCGTCGTCCAGCGAGAGGTCGCGGGACGCGAGGTAGGCCCGGAAATCGGTCAGAACCCGCTCGTAGGCCTCCCGCGTGCGTTCTGTCTTTCCCTGGTAGGTAATATCATCGAGGAAGTAGCTGACGTGATCGTCGCCTGTCCCGTCCTCGGCGGTCATTCTTCGAGTGTGTACCCCCCGTTTCGCCCACTGTACCGGATCTGGTCGGTCGCCTGCAATGCCTGGAGCGTCTCCTCGAGTCGCTGTTCGATATCGTCGGTCACCGCCCGGAGCAGGTCCTCCCATGAAAGGTACTGGTCGACTGTCATCGTTTCAAGTACCGTCTCCTCTAAATCAGTCGGGCTGGCCTGTTCGGTGGAAGGTCCCCGCTCATCCAACTGTTCACTGTCACTTTCTGGGGTCTGAGTCGCTTCAAATCCTCGGCGGCCAGCCTGGACCATCGACCGGACGAACTCGCTTCTGGACATGCCGAGTTCGTCGGCATGGTCGTCCCATTCCTCACGCTGGTAGGCCGGGACGTACGTCTTCACGACCGTCCGGGTGGTATCCTGCTCCGAATCAGCCATAGAGCGCGTTTCATACCCCACCAGTATCAAAGTATCCCCACCTATACAGCTAAGGCCCTGATACGGTTAGAGAATATGTTAGAGTGGTCGAGCGCGCTTTTGGGGTCTCGACGTGGGACAGGCGTTCGTTCACAAATAAGTACTTCTCGAATTGATGAGAAGAGATGTGTTAGGGAAGTTCAATTTCTCTGGCCCGTTCGGCGTGATCCCTCGTATCCCGGATTCGGGGATCGAGTACCGCGACGGCCGCTTGGCTGTATTCCCGTTCCGGACCCGATAGCACATCGCGGGCTTCGGCCAGGGAGGCGACGACCAGTGCCAGACGGGTGTTTGCGAGTTCGGCGTCTTCCGCCTGGGCGGCTTCGAGTGCTCGCCGGGCGTTGTCCAGCGCAGACGATATCCGGTCGAGGACTCCGAACTGGGATTCCTCTTCACTTGTCTCGCGTTCCCGGGGTTGTTCGATGTACGTTTCTGCCAGTTCCAGGAGTTCCTCGAGGAGTTCAACGAGCGTACGTACGAGGGTACCTTTGCCAGTTTCGACGCGGCCCGGGACCGCCCGATCTGCCTCGAGATCGGCGGGGCCGACTCTGTAGGTTCCGAGACGGCCGATGTCGTCGACGATTTCGACGGTGTATCGACCCTGGCGATGGACGGCCACAGCAAAGCGATCCTCCTCGACTGGGCGGCTGTCATAGACGACCCCGGCGTACTCTTCGACGATACGGACCCGTTCGATACCAGTTGTCGCCCGACCGTCGCCACGGATCCACGCGGCGTCCTCGGTTGCGACGACCGTCAGATCGCCGTCACCGCCTGCCCGAACGAGTCCGCCCTCGTGGACGAACCGTTCGGCCAGGGGGGCAAATCCCGGGCCATCGACGACCAGACGGTGTTCCCCCCGAGAGACACGGAGGAACTGGAATACGCCCGACCGCGTCACTGTTGCGACGGGTTCGTCACTGGCGAGTTGCGTCGCGACCTCCACCGGGAGCGGGGACAGAGAGACGTCGATTCGGTCTGTGAGGGTCTCTCGGGCGAGGTCCGACACGCCGCCGAGCGCACCGTCGGGGCCCGACTGGAGCTGGCGGACCCGTCCGACGACACGGTTTGACAGTTCCGACGGGGGTTGGCCGTCGAACCGTTTCCGGTGAGCGGGGTCAGTGACGTCGTCAAGTGGATCCGAATGTCGGTCCTGTTCCCAGGGGATCCCGACCGACGTGATGTGATCCGCGAACCGATCCTCGACGAATCCGGGGATGGCGAATTCGAAACTCAACTGCGGACCGACGAACGCGTCGACCTCGCGGTTGACGTCTTCGAGGGGCTTGAGATCGTAGTCCACCGCTGCCTCCGTCGAACTATCGGGATGGGTCATCACGATCCCTGGCTCCCTGAGTGGCAGATCCGCCGGCGGGCGGGGCAAACTCAGCCAGGAGTCGACTGTCACCGACTCGTCGACGAAGTCCTCGCGGCCGAGCGATAGTGCGTGGTGCTGGTCGAGGCGCTGGCCGTCCAGTTCCGGCATCACGAACGGGAGCCGCGCGCCCTCGTCACGTGGAAGTCCGTACGCGAAGGGGGTTTGTACCCCCGAGACGACCTCGAGGAAGTCGTTGGTCACGTCCGAGTCCCACCTGTCGGTAGCGGCTCGTTCGAAACTCGGGATCACGTCGTTGATATCGCTCGCACTGGAGTGTGACCCGACTTCCGAGAGAACGCCCGGCCGGCGACCGCCCGAAAGCGACGGGTCGAGATACTCGTTGTTTGGTACCGACCGGGAGTGAGAACTCGCAGACAGCAAGAGCGGCTCACCCGACTCGCTGTCGACGAACACCTGCAGGAGTTCCCAGTCGTGCCAGTGAAAGTTGACGGTGAACTGGTCGAATACCGAGTACATCCAGTACTGGAGTGCGTCGACGCCGTCGGTCGCCGATGTGCGGCGGTAGAAAACCGTGGGATCGGGCGGCCCGTCCGTCTCGGCGAACCGCTCCGTGTACCGCTGGAGAGCGGTGAACCCGTCGACGACTGTTTCCTCGCCGCGTTCGACGGTATACAGTCGAGGATCTGTCGGATACCACTTCTCCAGCCGGCCGAAGTAGAGGTCGGGGGCGTACCGTCTCACCAGTTCCGGGACGGGTTCGCTCGGGGTGGCAGTCGGCGTGTCGACCTCCGCCGGCGTGCCACGCTCCGGCGACTCCGTGGTCTCTTCCGGCCGGGTGACGTACCATGCCCCTGCGGCACCGCTGCCAGCGAGCGCCGCCAGCCCAACGTAGCCCAGCACTCGACGCCTCCGTTCGTCTGCCCGTTCCTTGTCGGACACGGATACGGTTCCTACCAGCGGTACGATCAATAATCTACTGCCCGAGACAGCTTTTCGCCGTGCTCTTCTGTCCGATGCACCAGTTTGGAGGACCCCAGCGAGCGCAGTACTGGGATTTTATATATCGGATTGTGATTTATACTCTGCCCGCTCGCCGGAAGCAGTCCGCGCGACGCGATCCTCCACGGCGAGTGCGTACACCCTCTTTCTCGCGTCGTCAAAGCTGTACCGGGACTTGATGAGCCCAACTTCGTCGAGCCGGTTCAGTGCGTACCGGACCGTCCGGTCGGGCAGTAGCGTCTCCTCCGCGAGACCGCTCTGTGAGAGCGGAGCGTCGGTCTCCAGTACCTTCGCCACGAGCTTCGCGCTCGGCGGAAGCTCTTTCAGCCGTTCGTCAAATTCTGATTCAGTTAGTTTTTCACTTTCACGCACTTCGCCTCTATGAGTGCTCATATATTTGCTTCATGGGGCAATACGTGTAAATGTTAGCTATAGTGCTGGCATAGGAATATACCCCTCCTGAGAGGATATTAACACCCTTAAATGCGCCCGGATCCGGTTGATTCTTGTCGCTCGGACCGAGAGACGGGGCGGAGTCAATACCATTTTATTCCCCGGGGAGTGAAGGGCGTAGCGTGAAAGGAGAGGAGTGGTACCAGGCGGACGACGTCGCCAGGTCCTACGAGGACAAGCGTTTCTCGCGGGGTGGCCGCCTGATTGATCAGCGGGAGAAGGAGGCGGTTCTCGAGGCACTCGGCCCCGTCGAGGAGAGGAAAATTCTCGAGATGGCCTGCGGGACCGGCCGATTCACGGTCATGCTCGCGGAGCGCGGCGCGGATATGGTGGGGCTGGACATCTCCGAGCCGATGCTCAAGCAGGGCAGGGAAAAGGCCCGGGCCGCCGATGTAGCCGGCCAGCTCGAGTTCCTGCGTGGCGACGCTGACCGGCTTCCTTTCCCGGACGACCACTTCGATGCCGTGTTCGCGATGCGGTTTTTCCACCTCGCGGACACGCCGGCCTCGTTTCTCGCGGAGATGCGCCGCGTCTCGCGCGAACAGGTCTTTTTCGACACGTTCAACCGCTTTTCCACACGGTCGGTCTACAACTGGGCGCTCCCGATGGGATCTCGGCTCTACTCCGGGCGGGAGGTCGACCGGCTGCTGAGCGACGTCGGCCTCGAACTCGAGCGGGCGGCCCACGACTGGGTGTTCCCGTACGGCTTCTACCGCAAGATCCCCAACAGCGTCGCATCGGCGTTCCGGACCGCCGACGAGGCAATTGGCCAGACTGGCCTCGGAACGCGGCTCGCCTCCGTGTCTTACTGGGACGCGAGGCTGTAGACGGCGCCCGCGGGGTTTTTAGGGCTCGGGAGCGCTATCCAGAGATATGGAGCTCTCGGTGGTCGTCCCGACTCTGAACGCCCGGGACGAGCTGTCGGGGTGTCTCGACGCCCTCACAGAACATACAGACGCCGAGATGATTGTCGTCAACGGCCCCTCTACGGACGGCACGACCGGGATGATTCAGGAGCGGGCGGATGTCGACGTCCTCGTCGAGATCCCTGACCGTACCATCAACGCCGCCCGCAACGCCGGTATCAACCATGCCAGCGGCGACGCTGTCGCCTTCGTTAACCACACGCTCTGTATCAGTGAGGAGTGGTTGAGGGCGGTGACAGACACCCTCGCTGAAAGCGACGTGGTGACTGGCCCGACGAACATCCAACTCCGGGCCGGCATGGTGACCCAGGAGGTCGAATCACGGACCATCGCAGGGCGTGACGTGACATACTTCAACGCCGGAAACGTGGCCTTCCGGCGCGAACCCCTCTCCGAACTCGACGGGTTCGACGAGTACCTCGACATCGGGGGCGCGCGCGATTTCGCCCACCGCCTCGCGGGTTCGGAATACGGGGTGGCGTGGGACGACCGCATGAGCGTCCGACGGGAGATCGGGGCAGACGGGGGTACACATGAGACCGACTGGGGCTGGAAATACCGTTCACTCGCCTACCGCCTGGTGAAAAATTACGGGTTGCGGCCGACAGTTCTCCGTCGCCTGTGCAGCCACGCTGGGGGTGACGCCACATCCGAGATTCGGCACGTTTTCGCGGGCGAACGGGAGCCGACGTGGTGGCTGGGTACCGGACGGGACGTGGCGTGGAACCTGATTCGGGGGGTGAAAGACGGGATGGTCGCGAAGCGACTCGATCCGACAGCCAGCCGTAACCCCTACGGCCGGTCGGCACGAACGGGTCGGCCTGAGACGGTCTACGACTGGCGCTGACCAAGACATGCTTCCGCACTACGGCGACAAGTACGACGCGGAGGCGCTGTACGACCCCGAAGAAGCTGTCATCCCAGGTGAGGACGGCCTCCCGGACGTGCCTCCGGCGGTCGTTCTTGGCTTCCAGGAGACACTCACAGAGGTGGTAAGGGACAGGTCGGAGCCGATCGACCCCGACCCAGCGCGGGAACTGGAGTACTACCGGCTTGGTGACTCCGTCGCGTTCTGTCCCGTGGTTAAGATTGGGGTTGGCGCCCCGGTCGCGGCTGTGGCGACCGAGAAGGCGATAGCATCCGGCGCAGAGACTGTCGTCATGCTCGGGGGCGCTGCGGCCTTCCAGACCGATGTGGATCCGGAGACGGTACTGCTCCCGACCCGTGCAGTCCGGGACGAGGGCGTCTCGTACCACTATCTTCCCAGTGAGGAGACAGTCCGGGCGACCCCCAATCTCGTCGACGAGCTCGAGAGGGCCTTCGCCGACGCCGGTTGTCGGACCCGTCGTGGTCCGACGTGGACGACGAGCGCCCTCTTTCGCGAGACACTGCCCGAAATCGAGTACTACCGCGAGCAGGGATTCGTCTCGCTGTGTATGGAATCCGCGGCAATCTGGGCCGTCTGTCAGTACCGCGGCGTCGGTGCGGCGACGGTCCACCACGCCGACGACTACCTCTCGGCTGATGAATGGATCGACCCGGACTCGGCCGACCTCGTGGACAGGATCGATCCGACTGTCCGGGCACTCGAACGGCACGTCGGGTGATACTAACGGCTATACGCCCGTGAGCGATGTCGACCCCCCGCGGGGTCGACTCTGCTCACGAAGTTATAGCCGTCAGTATGAGGACCACACTCTGTCTCAATCGTCACGCGTATAGGCATACCCGGAAACTGTCGAGTATGAACGACGCACTCGACGCGGAGTTGCGCCGCCGGACCTGGCAGTTGTTGCAGCCGGGTGACATCGAACTCGACGGGCTGGTCGTCCACACAGAGTTCGGAGGCGACGCGGAGACGAATATGCATCAGGCGACCATCGAAATCGGCGAGATTATCGCCGAAAACGCCGGATACGACCCGTCCGGTACCTACGTGTACTCGGGCAACGACGACCCCGAGTTCGCCTCGAACCAGCACCAGGGACTGACACTCGACGATGACGGGTTCGTCTGGGAGTGCCAGCAACTGCTCCGGGATGGCTCCTTCGACGTGGTCTTCTACTTCGAGGCCGGCGTCTCCACCGGGAATATTCTGGCAGACGTCCGCGAGGCTGGCTACGAGGCGACTGCCGTCTACGGCGACGCCGACATCCCCGAAGACGCCGTACTCGAGGAATGAACCAGGAGCTTTATTAATTCGAGACAGTATATTAATATCTAATGTCTGTTAGCGACGCACTCAATATTAATACTTCGGGAGGAGGACTATCGCTGGTCGGTGTCGGGGGAGTGGTGTTACTCGTGGTACTATCGGCTCTTGCGGCCGTTGCCGGGATCGAGAAGGTGCTCGCAATCTCCTGGGTCGCGTTCGGTGCCATGGCCGGAGGGGCCGCATTCAGCCGGGGTTCGGAGACTGCATATCCCCGCCGGCTCGTGTGGGGGTACGGGCTGGCAAGCGGTGCGATGGTCACGAGTTCGGCCGTCTTCCTGCTCCCCCAGGCCATCGGGCTGGCGCCGCGGATCGGTGGGTTCGGCGTCGCAGCCGGGCTGTTAGTTGGGTATGCAGCACACATCGTCGGCCATCGTCTCTCTCACATCGAGGTGGGGCTCGACGTGACTGCAGCGCAGATCACCGTTCACGCCCTCTCTGCCGGTCTCATTATCGGCCTTGTCTACGGGTCCATGCCAGGACTCGGTTTGTTGCTCGGCCTTGCTATCGTCTCGCACAAGGGCCCAGCGGGCTACGCTGCTGCCCACCGGATCCGAGAAGCGGGCAAGCCAGTCTCCGCGCTCCTTCTTTCGGCCGCGGCGGTCGGCATCACCGCCATTCCGGCCGCGCTCCTCCCGGTGCCCGATGTCACGATAGTCAGCGCTGCAATCTTTGGCTTCGCGGCAGGCGTCTTCCTCCACGTCGCAATGGACTTCCTGCCGTCCTGTGAGGTCGGCGGCGAGGTCGACAAGGTCTGTTCGCTCTCCGAACACTCACACGAACTCCTCGACAGCCTTCGTATCCACGCTGTCGCGAGCACGCTGCTGGGTGGCGCCGCAGTCTTCGTTGCGTGGGTCCTCGTCACCTGATACTGACGGCTATATACCGGTCGACGTAACTTTTGATACGTCTCAGCCGGACTGTTCCCGGCTGAAAGTATCAGGGCTTACGTCGACCGGTATAACTTCGTGAGCATAGTCGATCCCACGGGGAGTCGACATTGCTCATGGGATTATAGCCGTCAGTATGACGACACTCTGTCCTGTCGACCGTCAGCGCGGCTGTTCACGTACTTTGGTCCCCAGTATGAGAGTCCTTATCGAAGAGGTGATTTATAAAAGGGCCGTCGAAACCCATTCGGACGCTACTAGTACCCGGAGTTACAGTTCCAAAACCCCCGTCAGCGGCTTTTTTATATTTGAGCGATTCTCGTGCTGGTGGAACTTCAATATAAGTACTGTTTTCACAGCTAAATAGAGTATTTGTGTATATAGTATTAATTAATCGGTGAGACCTCTCAGATAGCGTGAAATGGTACACTATATTCACAGATAAGAGTCCTTAGCTGGTTATCTGGAACCATTGTCTCCCTCCTCGGTGTTTGAACTGAATCCGCGCAGTGCGCAGTATAAGCAGGCCAACATTTGAGTTGTCAGGCTGCGGTCGTCCGGCAACGTCTCGACACCACAGCCAGCCAGCCGGAGTGCGCGGACGGCCAGCTCGCCGCGGCGGTGCCGATCGGCGATGTACTGCCCGCGCGTGACGAGGCCACTCCGCCCAGTCGACGGGCTTGCCGGGTGGCTGCCACTCCTCGATCGCGCGGTCGGGCTCGCGGAGTGTGGCGACAATCGTCCCCAGCATGTCCTTGGTGACTGTGACTTCGGTGTGGGTCTGATCCGAGTCGACAGGATAGCCGGCCAGGTGCAGGATCTCCTCGACGAGCGGGCCCCGATAGCGGGACTGTGCGATGTGGGCGGCCTGCCGGTGGCGCGGCCAGGTTTCGAACTCCGGCGGTAACTCGTCGAGCGTGTCTGGGTGCTCCGTTGAATCGGGCTTCAGTCTGCGGGTTATATCGTTAATTTCAGGGGAT
>JAZKRS010000011.1:0-59969 GCA_036626435.1 Haloarculaceae archaeon
CGGTCGCGAGCGAAGCGAGGCGCGACCGCAGGGAGCGCCTCGACGCGAACGGCGAACGGAGTGAGTCTTCCGGAGCGGACAAGGGCCAGCAAGACGCATTCTCGCGCGGTCGCGGGACGTCAAGCAACGGGAGAGCAAGCCGCCCGTGAACGGCCGAGGGCTTTCAGGAGTCGTCGCCGGTGCTGGGTGTTCGGCGTCGCCACTCGGATGCCGGTTACTCGTCGAGACGGTGGAGCAATTGCGTGACGTAGGGACTGTTCTCCCAGCTCCGATGCGGGCTGATCGTCGTGATCAGTGTTCGAGCCGCGTCGTGGCTGAGATGTCCGTTGCGGGCGTAGTCGACGATGAGCCGCGGCGTCGGGACGATCCGCGGGCCCTGCAGCACGGCGTGAATCAGCGGGAAGTTCGTCCCGCCAAACTCGTCGGTGAGAAACCCGTCGACATCGAGCGTGTTCGCGAGGACGATCCCGTCGGTTTCGCCGTCATCGAGACCGAATGTCGGCCGCGAATCTGGTGTCTCCTTGCGCTCGTAGGGATCCTCGACCGTGTAGTGGCCACGGGCTGCGAGGACGTTACTCGCAGCCGCGGCGTGGATGTCCTGATACTGCGTGATAGCGGGGATCTCCGCGACTACTTCTGGCGGCACGAACACCTCACACGAGGTGAGGAGATACTGGAACGGGTCTTGGACGTCGGTGCCGACCGCCGCGTCCGCACGAGGCACGGCGAGACTGACGAGCGCGCTGGTGTCGGCGACGACCGTTCGCAGTCGTCGACCGCTCATCGATCGTCGTCGGCTGCGGGCTCGACCGCCGTCGCGTCGCCATCGTAGACGTCGACGTCGTCAGGGGCAGCGAGATCGAGTGGCTCGTCCTCGAGGTCCGCTTTGAGAAGCCGGAGTCGCTGGGCTGTCTCGGCGCCGACTAACTGCTTGACCGTCTCGAACTCGAGCTGGTCGTCGTAGTACTTCGTCGCGACGAGCTCCTGGAATGACTCGCTGTCAGCGGTGTCTTCGATGTACTCGCGGATGGCCTCGACGAGGAGGTCCGTCCGATCTTTGTCGAAGAGTTCGGCAATCGCGTCGAGCCGGTCGACGAGGTACTCCGGTGACTGGAAGTGTACCCGCCTGGGATCGTCACTTGCGCTCATTCTATGTGCAAGTTCTGCACATAGACGCATAACGGTTTCGGCGACTGCACACAGCTTGCACATCAGCGTACGTGGACCAGCCCTCGTCCCCCGGCAGTCTCACCCGTCGTCCTGGGTGTTCAGAGATTAACGGCGTCCTTACCCGATAGGGAGTCAGGGACAGTCAGAGTTGCAGTCGTGGTGCCGCCAGCCTGGGTTGTCACCTCAATCGTCGCTTCGTCTCCTTCCTCTATGGCGTCAATGTCGCCCGTATCGACAGTGGTGATATTGTCACTCGCGCTGCCAAGGTCAAGCATGATGCGTGCCCTGTCTTCCTGGTCGTTCAGAACCTTGCTATCCGTAATCGAGTCATCGTCGTCTTGGATCGTTGTAGTGTTGAACGCAGTACCTGCTGAATCCCTCTCAGCGTGAATAAGATCAACAATCTGGTCGTCGGAGATGAACTGAATAGTGGTGGTGTTGAGGTCGATGTCGTTGGCCCCCGGCGCTTTCTTTACCGTCATGTTGATCGTCCACACTTTCTGATTTCCAATATTATCACCGACAGTGTTGACGACCTGAACGCGATCGGAAACCTGTGAGCTGGACTGTTGACCGGTCTGTTCTGACTGTGACTGCAGGAAGCCGGCGGTGTTGATGAGGACGCCCGCGGCGATCGCGGCGACGAGCACCATCGCGATGAACACGATGAGCGTCCCGATACCGACCTGGCCCCTGTCTCGCTTGTGTGGCATTTTCACGTTCATGTTTGCTGTGCCTGGGCAGTCTCTGCTCCAGACTTGTCCGGAGATTTTTTCCCTGGATTGATAAGGGTAACCCGCAAATTATTGATTCTGAAATCTGAGTACAGAGGACAGAAGGCGATTCAACAACTGAAAACTGGAGTTTCAGCATTTTCCGAGGCGGAGCCCCCGTCCTTGAGTTCCGACGCCCAGTCGGAACGGAAGGGCGGGGAGGAAGCCGACACGATCCTCCACAGCCGCCACGTTTCGGCTTCCCGACTCGCCACCGATTCGTTTTTGTCGAAGTACTCGATGACGGACGTACTCGGGTCGAAAACGAATGGGAATGGGAATAGGAAAGACCTATTGCTCCCATAGACTTTTGTAAAATTGGCTAGGATTATTGGGTAGACAATGATCAACCGTGTTCTACGGTCCGGAACGCGCATAATCTACCTCGGGATCGCCGTTGTTGGCCTCTGGATTGCAGTAGGGGGCTATCCGCCGCCTTCGACAGGACCTCCTGTACAGCTAGGTGCCGGTGCAGTACTCGGAATCTTCGGTTTGGTGGGGTTGATCTGGCCGCAAAAGATACGCTCTGGGTCTTCGGGACCTGATTGAGTATGTATCCTGGTCTGGATGACAAGTGGGTCCTTTCCACTAGATCGTTCGTGTAGACCGAACGTGACCTCATACTAACGGCTATAAGCCCATGAGCAATGTCGACCCTCCGTGGGGTCGACTATGCTCACGAAGTTATAGCCGTCAGTATCAGTGTAGCTTCAAGCGCTTATCTCTCGGTAGGGTCAGTAAGTGAATTAAGATCTCTCTCCCTCGGAGGGAAGTCCGCCCCCGTCGCTCGCATCGCGCGTCGATTCTGTCGAGCCCTCCGGGGGCTCGATTCGTGTTACTTCTCGGTCACACTTCAGATCGTCGCCGGCCTCGACGCCGTACCGGACGACACCCTCATCGCTGTGATAGTAGAGTACCTCCCGCTCGTCCGGCCGGCAGTGATAGGCCTGGATGCGGTAGGTCCCGTCCTCCCACGTGTCGACCGTCACCGAGATCGGGCTGGACAGGTGGTCGGCCGCCAGCTCCAGCACCCGATCGTAGACGTCGCCGAAGGCGGTCGCGCGCGGGACCGTCGCCGGCGACCGGGTGGCAAAAGCATCCGGGCTAACAGAATCCGAAGTCTTGAACCCCCATGTTTGCCAGGCCGCTTTCGTATGACATCCTCCGCGCCGTGAACGGCGCGGTTTCCTCCGTGGGAGTCTCGGCTATGCCGATTCCCCGGAAGCAACATTCCCGTCACGGTGGACGGTACTCGGGTCTGTGCGCTGTTCTTTGGGACTTTCGTGAGGGTGTGGTCTCCCCGACCAGGTGTGGTCGTCCCACTCGAACCGCACGGGCCGTGCCATCGGCCTGACTGCCTGTTCTGTGTGCCGCTCCAGGAACGTCTCTGACGCTGTCAGGTCGGCGTGGCCCTCGAACCCACACGGACAGGTGAGCGTATCCTGCTGCCGTGTCGTTCGGTCTGTGCCGCCGCATTGCGGGCACTCTTGGCTGGTCCACGCCTCTGACCGAACCTCGACTGAGATACCGTATTCTCCGGCGGTACACGCCAGTCGCTCGGTGAACTGCTTGAACGCCCAGAAGTTGTGGGTCTTGGCGTTGGTTTCGACCGACCAGTGCGTGTCCAGCACGTCGGTCAACCCGCCGATATACACCGTGTCCACACCCTCAGCGTACAGTCGTTCGAGCAGGTCACGACACAACGCTTCTTGGGCGTGGTCGCGGCGACGTGTTCGCTTGCGGTACAGCCGCCGGATTCGCTCGCTACTGTATCGGCCCTCCGGGAGCTTGGACTGCAATCGGGCGATCTCTCGTGTCGTGTCACGGAACCGCTGGAACAACTCGCGGCCCTCGTACAGGTATTGCTCGCCGGTTGTGGTGGTACAGGCGACGAGATTGTTGGCACCAATATCCAGAGCGGCCGTTTCATCGGCCAGTGGAGTTGCCTGTGCATCGTCAGAAACAGTCACAGGCTGCGAGGCTCGGAAGGTGCTGTCAGTCTCGTCGTACCACAATTCCAACCGGCTCTGGTCCTCGTAGTCAGGCCAGTTTGGGTCGCCAACGATTTCCAGCCGGAGACGGCTTTTCGGGCTGTTGTGCCTGTCTCGCAGGGTTTCACCAACGACAATCTCAAGTCGGGACCGCTCGCCCCATTCGACGGTGTATGCGTCCTTTCGGACGACGCCTTTGAGAACACGTCCGTCGTCCTCGTTACCACGGAAGCCCGGCGGTTCCGGGTGCTCCGTAACCGACGTGTTCGACTCGTCGTGGTATGCGTTCTTGTTCTCGAAGAACCCGCGCCACGCTTCGCTGTTTGCTCGCCGAACAGTTTGAGCGGTGGACGCGCCGAGAACCGCTTTGTATTTGCCTTCGAGAGCGCCAGTATCAGCGTCCCAGACGTCGCCCTCGAAGCCGTCTTCGTCGTTGTACCGCATGAGGCGCTGGTAGTTGATCTCGTTCCAGAGAGCGGCAGAAGCGTCCAACAAGTCCCGCAGCACTTGCTCGCCATCGGCGGAGAGCGGTCGCACGGCAAAGGTGTTGGCACGCTTCATCAGCCAGTTCAGTGTACATCTGCGCAGCTGTTAAACGTCAGCCATCCACGGTGGAAGTGAAACTTGATTAGTCTGATTGGAGACTCAAGACCAGCAGTAACGCGGCAGTTTCTTACCAGAGTTTACGCGATGCACTCCCGCCCTGCTCAGTCCTCGGTTCCGACAGAGCGTCGGAACGCTCGTCCTTCGCGGGAAGGGCGGGATTCTCTCGCTGAATCAAGATAGCACCTTCTCCAAAGATACGACCGCTAACTCTTCGCTCTCGTACACGATATCGACAGCCGACGATTCGGAGCTAAGGTAGGGGTTGAGAGCGCGCTTAAAGTTAGTGTAGAATTCGTGCGCAGCGGCTTCGAGCCGGGCGGGGGCGTCAACAGGAATGTAAGTCAGTCGAAAGCTATTTCGAAATATTATTTTACAGCAGTAGAAGTAGTAGTATCTATGAGTGTGATACTCCACACAGGAATTGGTCACCCGAATCTGCTCTGGGTTCTCGTCACAGCTATCCTCTCTTTCGCAGCTGGGACGGGTGCTGGAATGTACGTCTTCCAGAAGCAATCTCGAACAGCCTCTGACACTGAGCCTACGAATACGTAACCGCTCAATATCGCCCACAGAGTGACCACCGTCGCCCGTCATCGCTGGCCCTCCGATACACCGTATGTCGATTCATCAATTCCACCCTCGACGCTGTACTTCGTCGTCTCGGGACGCTCGATGTCGACGGTCTCGTGAACTGTGAATTCGGAGCACTGACAAACCGATCATGACTGATAACCATTCCGCAGTGTTCGAACCGGTCAGACTGAATAAAGTAGATCACATTGCCAACAACTGTTATGCACGTCCTGACCGTAGTCAACACATGATTTCACAAATCCTCGTTCCGATGGACGACTCGGAGATGGCCCAGCGAGCGCTTGAGTATGCCCTTGAGAACCATCGTGACGCGGAGATCACCGTCTTGCATGTCGTGGGCGGACCGTCCCCGATGGGGGGAGCAGCCACGGCACTCGCTCTTGCGGATGACCTTGAAGAGGCCGCCCAGGAGCGCGCGCAGGAAGTATTCGATGACGCCCGGGACCTCGCCGCCGAGTACGATGTCGAAATCACCACCGAGGTTCAACTGGGGGATCCAGCTCGAGCGATTCTGAACAGAGCCGACGACTTCGATGCGGTCGTAATCGGAACCCACGGCGGCTCGTTGGTCGATCGACTGGTCGTCGGGAACGTCGCCCAGAAAGTGTTCCGCAACTCGCCTGTCCCTGTAATCGTCGCTCGGTGAGTGGCTCCGACTGGGGCCGATGGACTGACGTTGGGGTCTCCTAGCACTACTTCTGGGGTTTAATCGACTCAATAGCGGACTTTTACAGTAAAATAAGTCATAATTACAGTAAGTTCTGATTGATATTGACCAACCGACGCAGCTCACGACTTTCGGTATCGATCTCAACTCCGTTCAACACGTCAACTTGCCAGCTGATCGGCAAGAATCTGCGCTAACTCCGTTTCATCACGCTCAAGAGCGATGGCTGACGCGGTCTCAACCGCGTCGGCCAGACTGTCACAGTCGTATTCGGCCATCACGAGAGCGAGTTGCTCGATCACTTCGTCAGAGACGGTCAAACTGTTGTATCCGTCCGGGGGCATAGCGAGTATTTTACGGTAAATACGGATAAATATACTGTAATCTGCCGGCTGAAACCCCAATAAACCCCAGAAGTAGTGTTAAACACACGTAATTATACTGCAGAAACATAATGGTTCTTCAGTGTGTATCTTCAATCAGTGGTGGAAGATGGCACAGACAAAGTCACCGCCGATTGACCGCAAGCGGGCCAGAAAGCACGTACAGGACAGCCTCAGGCAAGCCCTCGAGGCAGACACACCGGAGATGAAAAACTACTATATCCGCCGCGCATTGCAGTATTCCGTCATCCAGACCGGTGGATTGTAGAACACTACGGCCAGAGTCCGCGCGCCTCTTTTGCCTCGGCGACCCGGGAGAGCGCGACGATGTAGGCGGCGTCTCGCCACGAGACGGGTCGCGCGTCGTACTCCTCGCGGACGTCGTTCCACGCAGTCACCATCTCGGATTCGAGTTCGTCGTTGACCCGCTCCAGCGACCACGACCGCCGGTTGATGTCCTGGAGCCACTCGAAGTACGAGACTGTGACGCCGCCGGCGTTGGCGAGAATGTCCGGGATCACCGGCACGCCCCGTTCGGCGAAGATATCGTCGGCGGCGCTCGTCGTCGGGCCGTTGGCCCCCTCGACGATGAGGTCTGCGTCGACGTCGCCTGCGTTGTCCGCCGTGAGGACGTTGCCGACGGCGGCGGGAACGAGCACGTCGACGTCGAGTTCGAGTAACTCCTCGTTCGTGATTCGCTGGGCGGCGTCGTGGCGTGTGACGGCCTCGGGCTCTTCGTCGTGGGACGGGATCGCGTGAGTGTCGAGACCGTCCGGTTCGTGGATGCCGCCGTTGACGTCGCTGACCGCGACGACCGTCGCTCCCCAGTCGTCGAGCAGTCGCGCCGCGTTGGCGGCGACGCTCCCGTACCCCTGGATGGCGACTGTCGTCTCTCCGGTATCCTGGCCGTAGTACTCGAGGGCCTCGCGGGTGACGATGGCGACACTCCGACCGGGTGCCTCCTCTCGTCCCTCGCTCCCTCCGACGACAGGCGGCTTCCCCGTGACGACGCCGGGCGTCGTCTCGCCTTCCTGCATCGAGTACGCGTCCATCAGCCACGCCATCGTCTGCGGGTCGGTCCCCATGTCCGGCGCGGGGATGTCCGTCTTCGGGCCGATGATGCCGCGTATCTCCTCGGCGAAGCGCCGGGTGAGCCGTTCCTTCTCATCCGGGCTGAGCTCCTTGGGGTTGACTGCGATTCCTCCCTTCGCGCCGCCGAAGGGGAGGTCCATGACCGCACACTTCCAGGTCATCCACATCCCGAGCCCGACGCACTCGTTTCTGGTCACGTCCGGGTGAAACCGGAGCCCGCCCTTGTACGGGCCGCGGACGCTGTCGTGCTGTGCCCGGTACCCGGTGAAGACCTCGACGGTTCCCTCGTCGCGTTCGATCGGCACCGTCACCTCCTGGACTTTCGCGGGGTGTTTGAGCCGTTCGACGATGTTCGGGTCGATGTCGAGGTGCCCGGCGGCGTGCTGGAGCTGTCGCCGGGCCGTCTCCACAGCCGATTCGGGCTCCGATTCGGACCTCGCGGAGGGGCTGTCCGGAGCCTCGACGTGATCTGTGGCCGTCTCTGAGGTCATTGTCACTCGATCGGTGTCCGACGGTTTCGCATCTCCCCGCCACAGTCCGGGCAGGTCGTCGGGTTGTCCTCGGCGACGATGATGCTCCCACACTCGAAGCACTCGTAGGGAGTCTCTCTTTCGGGGTCTTGGTCGACGTCTCTCATATTGGAACACGAGTGCCGGTCGCTGTGCCGGCCACTCTGTCAGGACGTAAAACCTGTATGAGGGAATATTCGGCAGCTTAGTAACGAGGTAGCAGCACTATAGCTTGTTAATCATTGAACCCCACGGCGTCAGCCGGCGTGGTCCTCTCCTCGAACAGCGTCGTGAACAGCTTTCGCTGGACCGTCCGGACGTGCTGGTAGAACGCTGGCGGGGAGATGCCGAGCGTCTCTGCGATTGCCTCGCCGGTGTTCTCCCGCGGCGACTCGAAGAAGCCGCTGTAGTACGCTGTCTGGAGGACTTCGAGCTGTCGGTCGGTGAGCTTCTCGATGAACCTCGAATAGAGGCTGTGGTCGACGGGCCGGTTGAGCGTCTGCTTTCGCTCCAGTTCGACAGAGGGGAACGTCTCGTACAGCAACTGTGTTATCGTACGGATGTCGATGCTCTCGGGGACGTCGACGACGAGCCTCGTCCCGGCGGGATCGGCGGTCGCCTCGTGGAATATCGCCCCGTGATCGGCGAGTTCCAGCGCCAGAAACGGTCGAGCCAGCCGTATCTGCAGGACACCCCCGTCGGCCCCCTCCATGTTGATTTGGCTCACTTCCTCGATGACTGGTAGCTCGGATGCTGCCTCGGCGACGGAACCGACGTCCGCACCTGCGACGGAGACGAAGACGAGATCGCCGTCTGCGCTCGGCTGGACGCCCCCCCCGTATGAGAGCGTACAGTCCGCCGCTCGGGCGAGACGCGACAGCGGGAAGGTCGGATCGTCGATAGAGAACTCGACGCGCGTCATCGCCGTCGTGAGCAGTGCGTGTTTCCGTTCGAGAGCGCTCAGTGCCGACGCGATCGTTTCACCGAGTTCGCCCAGTACGGCCTTTGTGGTCCCGTCGAACGCGTCTCGCGTGTCCGCATAGACGGTCAACACGCCGTGTGTGAGGTCGTTGTAGACCAGCGGGATGCTCAGCACGGACACAAAATCCCGCGTGAGCGCGTCCGACCGCCACGGGTCCTCTCTGAGGTCCGCGGCGACGTTGGTCACCATCGTCACGTCCCCGGTGGCCGCCGTCTGTCCCGCTGGTTCTGTCCCCGCCGTGGCGACGTCGACTGACTGGCTGTCGAGGTAGCCCTGTTCGTCGCCAGCCCAGGCGCGGGGCTCGACGGTCCCGGACGTCGAATCGACCGCCCCGATCCAGGCGAACTTGAACCGGTCGGTGTCGGTGAGCCGTTCACAGACGGTGTGGATGACCTCGTCGCGTGTTTCGGCCCGGACGATCGCCTGGTCTATCTCCCGGATCGTGGCGTTGATCCGGTTGAGCGCTGTGAGCTGTTCGTTCTGGCGCTTCAGTTCGCGGTCCTGCTCGCGGAGCTTCGACTCGCGGGTGACGCGATCCAGCGCGGCTTCGGCGGTCACGGCGAGCAGATCGGCGAGTTCGCGGGTTATCTCGTCGAAGGCGCCGACGTCGTTCGACCCGGCGACGAACACGCCGTGGTTCCCGAGCGGGATGTAGATCGTGCTGCGGAGATCGGTCGCCCGGTTTTCGAGTCGGTCTGCCGTGTGGACGTCCTCGAAGGCCAGCGTCTCGTCGCTGACGAAGCTGTGTCCCGGAAGCGTCTCCCCGCCGGTGGGGACCGACGGCAGCGGGCCGTGGAGCTCCGTCATCTCCTGTGAGTACCCGGCCGGCCGGAGTTCGTTCTCGTCGACGTCGAACAGGTAGACTGCACTCGCGGTGAGATCGAGGACGCTCGAGACGTCCTCGACGATGTGCTGGGCGATCTCCTGGTGTGTCTCCGCGTACAGGAACTCCCTGGCCGTCTCGTGCAGCGCCGTAAGCGCCTCCTCGCGTTGCTTTCGCTTCGTCACGTCCCGACAGCTGTACAGACGCGTGCCGTCCTGGATCGAGACCTCGCGAACGTTGACGAGCAGGGTGTGCTCGCGGCCAGCCTTGTCGGTCACGGTACACTCGATGTTTTTGAGGACGCCCTTCTCTGCAAGCTCCTCGCGGTCGAAAACCTCCTCGCCGAGCAGGGCGTCGATCGTCCCCTGCTCGTGGATCTCCTCGGCAGTGTACCCGAAGATGAAGTGGACGTTCGGACAGACGTAGGTGTACTCGCCGCCCTCGTCGGTGATGAGGACGGTGTCGGTCATGTTGTTGAGCGTGACCCGGTGGAGTTTCTCGGACTGGCGGAGGTCCCGTTCGAGCCGGACCTGATCGGTGATGTCGATACCCTCAACCACGATCGAGACGAGCGCTCCGCGTTCGTTTTCGACGGGGCGAACCGAGAGGTCGATGACCCGCTGTGTCTCCGATGACGGCTGGGAGATGACGGCGTTGCCGAACTGTCCATTCCGCGCCTTCGCGACGAGTTGCCGGACGTCCCGCCCGGTGGACGCCGCGTCTGACCACCACGGGAGTTCCCAGAACGGGTCGCCGATGATGGCCTCGACGTCCTCGTCGACCATCTCTCGCGCTGTCTGGTTCACCCGCGTGAGCGCCCCCGCCCTGTCGAGTACCCACGTCGCCGTCTGCGTGTCGCGAAAGACGGCGTCGAACTGACGTGCCCGCTCGCGGCGGGTGACGGTTCGCTGTGCCGAGCGCAGCGCCCGGTCGATGCGCTCTATCAGATCGTCCAGCATCTCGTCGACCGGGTCGGGTATCGCGACGTAATCGGTTACTCCGGCCGCGATTGCCTCGCTCGCGACCGCCTCGCTGCCCGCCGTCGTTGCGAGCACGATCGGGAGGGTCGTCGTCGAGTCCCGGAGCTGACGGGTCAGTTCGACGCCCGAGCCCCCGTCGAGCGTGTACTCCGTCAGGACACAGTCGATCGGGTGCCGACGAGTGACGTCACGGGCGTCCGACGCCGTCTCGGCCCTGTGGACGGACGCCTCTGTTCGGATTTCGAGTTCCTCCGCAAACGCTCCCAGCCAGGGAGCCGACCCGACCAGGAGGAGGTGAGTGGTATCGAGGAGAACCTCCGTGTCCGTCATCCGTCTCCCCCGACACATCGGCGCCACTGGCGTCGTGGCTGTCGTCCACTACCGATCTGGTGTCTGCCGCGTGACAGCCGAACCGAAATCGGTGACATTGATGGTTTACAGTATAACTACTTTTCAATATAGATGTTCGGTGTTTAACTCGCTGGCGGAACTCGCTGAGGGAAATCTTGAAGAGGGGTGCATCAATTGGTAGCATCCGTAGCATGGAGTTCGAACGCGAGGAGTCGTACAATCGACTCAGAGAGACAGTCGAGAACGGAGACCCCATCATCGGTGCGGGGGCAGGGACGGGAATGTCTGCGAAGTTCGCCGAACGTGGCGGTGTCGACCTGCTGATCATATACAACTCCGGGCGCTACCGGATGAACGGGCGCGGGTCCCTCGCTGGCCTGCTCCCCTACGGGGACGCAAACGAGATCGTCCTCGACATGGGTCGGCAGGTGTTGCCGGTCGTCGAGGACACGCCCGTCCTCGCGGGGGTCAACGGGACCGACCCGTTCCGACAGATGGACGTGTTCATCGAGGATCTCAAGCGGCGCGGGTTCTCGGGCGTCCAGAACTTCCCGACGGTCGGGCTCATCGACGAAGGCAGCCAGTTCCGCCAGAACATCGAGGAGACGGGCATGGGCTACGACAAGGAGGTCGACATGATCCAGGAGGCCGCCGAACAGGACATGCTGACCTGCCCGTACGTCTTCTCCGAGGAGCAGGCCCGCGAGATGACTGAGGCCGGCGCCGACGTCGTCGTCTCGCACATGGGGCTGACCACGTCGGGAGATATTGGGGCGGAGACCGCACTCGACCTGGACGCGGCCGCCGAACGGGTCCAGGCCCACCACGACGCCGCGACAGCGGTCGACGAGGACGCCCTCGTCATCTGTCACGGCGGCCCCATCGCCTGGCCCGACGACGCGGAGTACGTGCTGAACAACACGGAGGGGGTCGTCGGCTTTTTCGGCGCGTCCAGCCTCGAACGGCTCCCGACCGAGGAGGCGATCGAAAATCAGGCACAGCAGTTCAAGGAGATCGAGATCTGACATGACCGACCAGTACTTCATCGAACCGGACGAAGTCGAGAGCCAGACCTTCGACTGGGGCGTCCTCAAGTGGCTGAGTACGCCGGATGTTTCGGGCGGCGAACGCTTCAGCGCGGGTGTCGTGAAGCTCGAACCCGGGAAGGGACACGAGCGACACACCCACCCGGAGAGTGACGAGATTCTGTACGTGATCCGGGGCGAGGGCGAACAGGAGGTGGCAGACGAGACGCGCGATATTTCCGCCGGCGAGATGGTGTACATCCCCGAAGGCGTCGAACACGGGACGGTCAACACCGGCTGGGAGCCGCTGCTGTTGCTGGCCGTGTACGCGCCGCCCGGGCCCGAGGACGTGTTGCGAGACCTGCCGGAGTGTGAGATCATCCCGCCAGGCGAGTTGCCGACCGAGTCCGACTCATGAGCGTCGTTCTCATCGGGACACTGGACACGAAAGCCGAGGAGATCGGCTTCGCGCGCGACGTCATCGAAGCCCAGGGTATCAACGTTCACGTCGTCGACACCGGCGTGATGGGCGAGCCCGGGTTCGAACCGAAGACGACAGCCGCCGCAGTCGCGGAGGCGGCCGGAACAACCCTCGAGCAACTGCAGGACGAGGCCGACCGTGGTGAGGCGATGGAGGCGATGGGCGAGGGGGCAGCCGCCATCGCCCAGCAGCTACACGAGGCGGGCGACCTCGATGGGGTTCTCGGCCTGGGCGGGTCTGGGAACACGTCGATCGCGACGACGGCGATGCGCGCGTTGCCAGTTGGCGTCCCGAAGCTCATGGTCTCGACGATGGCTTCTGGCGACACGGAGCCATACGTCGGCGCCCGGGACATCATGATGATGTACTCGGTGGCGGACATCGAGGGGCTGAACCAGCTTTCGCGCCGGGTCATCGCCAACGCCGCCCTGGCGATGGTCGGGATGGTCGCGAACGAGCCCGACGTCGAGGTCGAATCGAAGCCGACAATCGGCATCACGATGTTCGGTGTGACGACCCCCTGCGTCCAGGCCGCCCGGGAGCGTCTCGAATCCCTCGGGTACGAGACGATCGTCTTCCATGCGACTGGAACGGGAGGGCGCGCTATGGAATCACTCGTCGAGGAGGGTGTCATCGACGGTGTCCTCGACGTCACGACCACCGAGTGGGCCGATCAACTCGTCGGTGGTGTTCTCAACGCCGGCCCGGACCGGCTCGAAGCCGCCGGGGAGGCGGGGATCCCGCAGGTCGTCTCGACCGGCGCGCTCGATATGGTCAACTTCGGCCCCCGGGAGTCGGTCCCCGACGAGTTCGCGGGGCGGCAGTTCCACGTTCACAACCCGCAGGTGACGCTGATGCGGACGACACCCGAGGAAAACGCCGAACTCGGAGAGATCATCGTGGAGAAACTCAACGGCGCGACGGGGCCGACCGCGCTCGTACTCCCGCTCGGGGGCGTCTCAGAGATCGACATCCCCGGCGAGGACTTTCACGACCCCGAAGCCGACGAAGCGCTGTTTGCCGCGTTGCGAGACGGCCTGGCCGATCACGTCGAACTGATCGAGGAGGAGACGGAGATAAACGATGAAGCGTTCGCGGAGACACTCGTCGAGATCCTCGACGAGTACATGCGTGACGCCGGACACACACCGGACGGCTAGCTGTCGGCAAGTACTTATATATACTTACATGGACAGATATCAACTACTGAGGAAAGAGAATGGAACACGACGAGACGTCACGGCGTCGGTACCTGCTTGCAGTCGGTACCGCATGCGTCGCGGGGATGGCTGGCTGTATCGGGGACGACGGCCAACAGGGGGATGACGATGGCGGCGACGGCGACGATGGGGATGGCAGCGACGGGAGCAGCGGCGACGGCGGGGACGGCGACTCGTCCGGGGAGTCGACGGCCACCCCGGAGGCAGACAGCGACGATGGGGGCGGCGAGGACGGCGGTGACGGCGACGACGGCGACGACGGCGACGAGGAGACGCCGACACAGCCGATCCCCGACGGCGCTCCGATGTTCCGGTACAACGCGCTCAACACCGGCCACCACCCGACAGAGGAGGGGCCAGTTCTCGGGCTGGTCGACGTCTGGAGCATCAGGACGGGCGGCTCAGTCAGATCGTCGCCGGCGGTGGTCGACGGGACCGTCTACGTCGGCAGCAACGACGCCACCGTGTACGCACTCGCGACGGGCGATGGCACCGAGGAGTGGTCCTACGACGCGAACGGTCAGGTCAGGTCCTCGCCGGCGGTGGTCGGCGGGACCGTCTACGTCGGGGACGACGGCGGCTACGTCCACGCGATCGACGCGACGGAGGGGGTCAGACAGTGGACGTTCGAGACCGGCCAGGCGGTGTTCTCGTCGCCGGCAGTGGTCGACGGGACCGTCTACGTCGGGAGCACGGACGCAAGCGTGTACGCGATCGACGCCTCCGACGGCTCCGAGCAGTGGAGCTTCGAGACCGGCGGTCGCGTGCTGTCCTCCCCCGCGGTGACGGACGAGGCCGTCTACGTCGGCAGCAACGACAACAGCGTGTACGGCCTCGAACCCGACACCGGGGACAAGTACTGGCAGTACGAGTTCGACGCGGACGACAGCGTACGGGCGTCGCCGGCGGTGTTTGGCGGGACTGTCTACGTCGCCAGTGACGACACTCACGTCTACGCTGTGAACGCGGAGAACGGGCGCGAACGGTGGTCACACCAGACCCAGTCGCGGCTGTTCTCCTCGCCGGCCGTCGCCGACGGGTCGGTGTACGTCGGTACGCGGAACAATCAACTGCGGGCGCTGAACGCCGAAGACGGCGAACAGGAGTGGACGTACGAGACGGGCGGAAGCGTGCTCACCTCGCCCGCCGTCGTCGACGGGAGCGTCTACGTCGGGGCCGACTTTTCGAGCAATACGGCCACCAACGCGACCGTCTACGCGGTGGACGCCGAGGACGGCACCAAGGAGGCGATCTTCGAAACGAGCAGGAGCGTGCAGTCCTCGCCTGCGGTGGTGAACAAGAAGATATACGTCGGCGACGACGACGGCTACGTCTACGAGCTAGAGGAGTTCGGATGACCGATGTCCTGGCCGTCGGTGACGCAATCGTGGATGCCGTGTTCGGCGGCGTGAGCCGCTATCCCGATCCCGGCGAAGAGGTCGTTGCGCCGCAGTTCGACCTCCGTCCCGGCGGCTCTGCGGGATACGCGTCGACTGGGCTGGCATCGCTAGGAATCGAGCCGAGCGTCGCAACCCTCGTTGGGTCGGACGTCCTCTCGGAGTACTGGCTCGATTTTGTCTCCGACCAGGGCGTCGACACCGGGCTGGTGGAGTCCGTTCCGAACGCGAGCGTGAGCGTCGCAGCGACGTTTCTCTTCGAGTCCGACCGGTCGTTTCTGACCTACCGGGGCGCGACCGCGGCGGACCGCTCGATACTCCCGCGAGTCGACGACATCGACGTCGACGCGCTGTTGGTGACTGGGCTCTCGCAGGCCCCGTACCTCTGGTCCGAGACGTTCGTGGCGTTCGTCGAAGCCGCGAGCGACGCCGACGTGCCCGTCTTTCTCGACACCAACTGGTCGGCCGGGGACTGGCAGGGAACCGCCGACGCTCTCCTCCCGGCGGTCGATTACCTGCTGGTCAACGACCTCGAGGCGAGGCGTCTCGCGGGAGTCGAAGACGTCGAATCCGCCGGACACACGCTGTGCGAGCGCGGCGTGGGGACGTGCGTGTTCACGGCCGGTGAGGAGGGATGTGTCCTCGTCACGGAGTCGGGCGTCGAACCCGTCGACGCCGAACAGGTGGAGGCGGTGGATCTCTGTGGCGCCGGCGACTTCTTCAACGCGGGATTCGTCGGAGCGCTGTCCGAGGGCGCGTCGGTGAGGCGGGCAGCGACGGTTGCCAATCGCTGTGCGGGGGCGGCCGTCGAGGCTTTCGAACTCGACGAGAAGCTCGCGGCGATCGAGGCGGTAGACCGGTGACGGCGCCCGACCGTCAGGTGTGGAGGAACCGTTCGAGCCCGACGAGCCGGTCTGCGACGATGATCGCGACGATAGCGACGATGACGTAGATGCTCGCGACGGCGGCGATCTGTGGGCTGATGTTGCCCCGGATCGCCCCGTAGATGGCGACCGGCAGCGTCTCCGTGTCGGTCGTCGTGACGATGAGGCTGACGATGAACTCGTTGAGCGCGAGCATGAACATGAGGAGGGCCCCGGAGATGACGCCAGGCATGAGCGACGGGAGCGTCACGTGGAGAAACGTCTGGAGTTCCTCGGCCCCGAGGCTCCGTGCCGCGTCCTCCAGTGTCGGGTCGAAGGCGTTGACACTCGAGGTGACACTCCAGATCATGAAGGGGATGTTGATGATAGTTAGCGCGAGGCCGACGGGCCAGAGCTGTCCGATCCAGCCGAGTCGCCCGAAGATGATGAGGAGGATAAAGCCCGAGACGACGAGCGGGACGGTGAAGGGCAACAGCAGGTAGATCTGGATGCCGTCCTCGAACCGGATGTCGTAGCGGCTCAATCCGAGAGCCGTGGCGATGCCGATCGGTATCGAGATGATCGTACAGAACGTGGCGACGAAGATGCTGTTCACGAAGGGTTCGACGTACTGGGGCTGGTCGATCAGGGACGTGTACCACCGCAGGGAGTACTCGGTCGGGGGGAAGGAGATGATCTGGTCGGCCCCCAGCGAGACGACGAGGATGATGAGCGAGGGGAGGATCAGGAAGACGAACTCGAAGAGCGCAAACGCGGTCAGGTACGGGTGATCGCCGCCAAAGCGCCGTGCGAAGCTCACGTCTCTTCGACCTCCACGCCGAGCGTTCCGGTGCCGTACACCTTGAACACGAACAACACGAAAAGCGACGCCACGGCGACGAGAACCAGACTCAACACAGCCGCGAACGGGTAGTTAAGCGTCCCGAACACCTGGTTGTAGATAAAGTTCGCCACGAAGCTGAGCGTCCCGCCCCCGAGCAGGTCGGGGATCGAGTAGTTCGCCATGCAGATCGTGAACACGACGATGCTCGCTGCGGTGATGCCGGGGCGGGAGAGGGGTAACACCACGTGGCGGAACGTCTGGTACTGGCTCGCGCCGCAGTTTTTCGCCGCCCGTTCGAGGTCGGGATCGATGCCCGCTATCGCGGGCGTCAACATCAGCACTGCGAAGGGGAGCAGATACTGGACCAGGCCGATGACGAGCGCGAGTGGCGTCCCGAGGATTCCGACCGTCCCGATACCGACTGCCTCGAAGAGCCAGTTGACCAGCCCGTTCCGGCCCAGGATGATTATCCAGCCGTACGCGCGGATTATCACGCCGGTAAAGAACGGGACGAACAGCCCGAAGAGCAGGAAATAGCGAAACAGCGTCCTGTCGGTCCGGACGACCAGGTACGCATATGGGATGGCAAACGCCACGCAGAGAATCGTGACGAGCGACGAGTAGAGAATCGTCCGGACGAAGACACTGTGAAACCCCGCCGTCTCGAGCAGGCGCTCCCAGTTCCCGAGCGTGTACTCGTAGACGAGGATCTCGATCGAGTCGTAGGTCAGGAAGCTGTACCACGAGAGGAGGAGCATCCCGACGGCGAGAAAGCTGACCAGCAACACGCCCGGGATGATCAGGGCGTACCCGAATCTGTCCGAGATGCTCCCGAACTCGACCGGGAAGCGCTCCTTGACTGCGATGAGCGCATCGAGGACCCGCCATTTCAGACGGAGGCGCGCGTCACGGAACCCTTCTCCGAGGCTCATGGTCGAATCACGCTCCCGGCCATCGGTCCCATCTCCGAACGTCCCTGCCTTCGACTGCCAGTGTCTGTCCTGGATGGCCCATGGTGGTGTACAGTTGCCATCCAGGGGGTGAAAACAGTTGCTCCACGGAGTCGAACAGCCACCTCGCCCCACTCTGCCTCCGAATCTGTTTCGTGTCCCATCTGTCAGCCAGTGTCGCTACTGACGGTCATACAAGGACGCTCGCCACACGGCGGATGGTTTAAGTACTCGACGTCTGACCACCACAGGGTGGGTAGCTCTTAATAACGGCTCCCACGAGTGTGCCACTATGCAGAGACGATCACTCTCCTCGCTCGACAGCACACAGCGGGATGCAGTTCTGGACAGGGACGTCGGAATCGACGCGATACGGGACGACGTGGCGGATATTGCCGAGAAAGTGCGGACTGACGGTGACGACGCTCTCCGCGAGTTCAGCCGGCGGTTCGACGGTGTGGATATCGACGAGATCGACGTCACAGCGGCCGCCGAGGATGCTGTGACGGACCTCGACGACGACGTCAGGGCGGCGATCGAGTCGGCTATCGAGCGCGTCCGCGCCTTCCACGAGCGCCAGGTCCGGAGCGACTGGACCGACTCCTTCGACGGTCTCAGGCTCGGCCGCCAGTTTCGACCCATCGAGCGCGTCGGGGCCTACGTGCCCGGCGGGAGTGCCGCCTACCCGTCGACGGCGATCATGACGGTCGTCCCGGCGAAGGTCGCGGGCGTCGAGGACGTGGCGGTGGTGACACCCCCGGCCGAGGAGATGAACCCGGTGACGCTGGCAGCGATCCACCTCGCGGGGGCCGACGAGGTGTACGCCGCGGGCGGCGCACAGGCAATCGCTGCGCTGGCCTACGGGACCGAAACCGTCCCCGCCGTCGAAAAGATCGTCGGGCCCGGCAACCGCTGGGTCGCGGCGGCCAAAGCCGAGGTCCGCGGGGACGTGGCCATCGACATGATCGCCGGGCCGACAGAGGTGCTGGTCGTCGCCGACGGGTCGGCCGACCCCCGTCTGGTCGCGGCGGAACTGGTCGGACAGGCCGAACACGACCCCCACTCCTCGGCGGTGACGGTCACGCCCGAAGAGGGCCTCGCAGCGGAGGTCGTCGAGGAGGTCGAACGACAGGTTCCCGAACGGGACCGGTCGGAGATCATCCGCGACGCACTCGCAAACGACTCCAGCGGCGTCTTCGTCGCCGACTCGATGGACGGCGCCGTCGCGTTCGCCGAGGAGTACGCGGTCGAGCACCTCGTCGTGATGGCGGACGACGAGGAGTCGGTCGTCGACCGGATCGACAGTGCCGGGAGCGTCTTCATCGGCGAGTACAGCCCCGTCGCGGCGGGCGACTACGCCAGCGGCACGAACCACGTCCTCCCGACCGGAAGGGCCGCGAAGACGACCGGCGGGCTCTCGGTGGACTCGTTCGTCCGCTCGCGGACCGTCCAGCAGATAGACGAGGCCGGGCTGGACTCCCTTTCCGAGACGATCGTCACCCTGGCCGAGCTGGAGGGGCTGGACGCCCACGCCGAGAGCGTCCGGACTCGCTTCGATTAGGGCCGCCGTTCGGTGGGGTGGAATTATTGCTTCCCGGGACGGTGGCACCGGTATGTCCGTACTCGACGAGTTCCTGCTCGACGGCGAGACAGCAATCGTGACCGGCGGGAGCCGCGGAATCGGCCGCGCGCTCGCCGAGGCGCTCGCGGAGGCAGGCGCGAACGTCTGCATCGCCAACCGGAGCGAAGACGAGGGTCGGGCCGCCGCCGAGGAGATTGCCGACGCGACGGGCGTCGAGACGATGGCCGTGCCAGTCGACGTCACCGACGAGGACGACATCGAGCGGCTGGTCGAGGAGACAGTCGGGACGATCGGGAGCATCGACGTGCTGGTCAACAACGCCGGCATCGCACGGACGGCCCCGGCCTACGAGATGTCTCTGGAGACCTGGCACGAGGTGCTGGAGACGAACCTGACCGGCGTGTTTCTCCCGACGAAACACGCCGGCGGGTGGATGGTCGACAACGGCGGCGGGACAGTCATCAACATGGCTTCGATGTCCGCCTTCGTCGCCAACTACCCTCAGGAAGAGGTCGTTTACCACGCGAGCAAGGGCGGGGTCGTCTCGTTCACTCGCCAGCTCGCCTCGGAGTGGGCCGAACACGGAGTGCGAGCCAACGCCATCGCGCCGGGGTACATCCGCACCGAGATGATCGACGAGATGCTTGCCGAGAATCCCGACATGGAGGAGGCCTGGCTCTCCGAGATGCTCCAGGAGGAGATGGCCCCACCCGAAGAACTCGGCGGGACTGTCGTCTACCTCGCCTCCGGGGCGTCCTCGTACATGACGGGTGAAACCGTGGTTATTGACGGCGGGTACACCGTCAGATAGCCAGGAATACCGGTAACGACAGTTACATCTTTTATAGATATTGCCGTATGGTGGGCATATTTGTATGTCCGGGAATAGAATTGTATAGTGACGAGCAATGACAGACAGTGACAGCAGTTCTCACGGGACGGACCAGCTGACGCGCAGACAGGTCATCGCAGCGACGGGGGCGACCTCTGTCGTTGCCCTCGCTGGCTGTAGTGGCGGCGACGGCGGTGATGGCAGCGATGGCGGCGACAGCGGTGATGGCAGCGACGGTGGCGACGGCGGCGGGTCGACCGACGGAGGCGGCGGCGAGCCGGCCAAGCCCGACTCGATCACCGTCCGCGCCTGGGGCGGGGCCTGGCAGGACAACCTCGACGAGTACGTCGCACAGCCGTTCACCGAGGAGACGGGCATCCCGGTGGAGTACGACAACTCCACGGAAGACGAGATGCAGGCCAAAATCCGGACGGCAGTCGAGCAGGACCGCCAGCCGCCGATCAACGTCCAGTGGTCGCTCACGAAGACGAGCTACCAGTCCTACCAGATGGACCTGATGGAGCCACTCGACACCGAAGTGGTCCCGAGCCTCGGCAACCTGCTCGACGCGAGCCAACCTGACGTCGATGGGGCTGACTGGCCCTTCGTCAACCTCTACTCGTACACCTACTCGCTGACGTACAACACCGATCAGGTCTCTTCCCCGCCCGAGTCGTGGGAGGCCTGGTGGGACGAGGAGTGGGAAAACGAGATCGGACTCTATCCGAGCGGGCACGGGATCACGCCGCTTCTCGGAGAGATGACCGACACCGAACTCGGCCCCGTCGACGATATGGATCCCATCTGGGAGCGGTACCGCGACCTGAAGCCCAACGTCGGCACCATCGGGGAGGACGCACACCTCACGCAGAACCTCCGGCAGGGAGAGGTCTCGATGGCAGTCATGCTGCCGGCGAATATCGTCAACGCACAGGACGAAGGCGCACCCGTCGACTACACCATCCCCGAGGAGGGGGCACGCGCCGGCAGGGACACTATGTGGATCCCCACGAACCAGGACGAGAGCAAAATCTACTGGGGCCAGAAGTTCATCGAGACCGCGGCGACCGGTGACAACATCGGCCCCTGGTGTGAGAACCTCGGCGTGGCACCGCTGCATCCCGACGCAGCGGTCCCCGACTGGATGGCGGAGGACGTCGCCTTCCCGACGAGCGAGGAGCAGTTCAACCAGATGATAGTCCCCTCCCTCGACGTTCTGACCGAGTACGAACCCAAGTGGGAGACACAGGTCAACGAGATCCTGGAGACCTAGGCCCGCCTGTCGCCCCGTTGACCTCGCCGCTCGCGAGCCAGCCGATCCGCTGTCACCAGCGCGTCACGGACCGTCTCTGGCGTCACCTCGAACGGTTCGTTGTGGATCGTCTCGTGGGGCTCGCAGGCCGCTCCAGCGACAGCCTGCAACTGTTCGTCCGTCGGATCGTCGAGCCCGACGTCGGCCAGCGTCACTGGTAGACCGAGTCGACGTGGTCACCGACGGTATCGAGGACGTTTCGGCCCTGGACGTACGCGCTCGGGGATCTGAATATTCGGGGCATACTACAGAAAGTCACCGTCGAGGGCGCCGTCGACACGCACGTCCAGCCGGTCCGAAGCGATCAGGTTCCGGACCGCCTCGACGTCCTCGCCGACAGGACGGTCCGTCTCCAGTGGCGGGACGTGTTCACGAACCAGTTCTGCCGCGGCGCCGGTCCCGGCTCCGGGGTCGTGGTCCCCGACGAACTCCAGGGCCTGGGTCGCACAGGTCAGTTCGGTTGCCACCACGTGCATAGCGTTCCCGGCCGCCTCGCGGGCGAGCTGTGCACTCTGAGCGCTCATGCTGACGTGATCCTCCTGGTTTCCGCTGACGGGGACGTTGTCCGTCGAGGGTCGCCCCATCGAGCGCGTCGTGCTCACGAGGTCCGCTGCCGTGTACTGGGCGATCATGTAGCCCGACTCCAGGCCGCTGTCGTCGGTCAGAAACGGCGGCAGGTGATCCTCCTGGACGCTCGGGTTGAGCAGCCGGTCGATCCGGCGCTCGGAGATAGCCGCGAGTTCGGCGAGCGCGCCGGTGACGTAATCGAGCGGAAGCGCGAGCGGTTCGCCGTGGAAGTTGCCGCCCGAGAGGACCGCTGCGTCCCCGGCCCCGCTCGCGCGGCCGTCCACCTGGCCGGCGTCGAAGACCAGCGGGTTGTCCGTCGCGCTGTTGAGTTCGGTCTCGACGGCCTCTCGGAGGTGGGCGAGTGCGTCCCGGACCGCGCCGTGGACCTGCGGTGTACACCGGATCGAGTAGGCGTCCTGGACGCGGTCGCAGTTGCGGTGTGACTCGACGATCTCCGAGCCGGCAGTCAGCGCGCGAACGTTCTCCGCCGTCTCCCGGTGGCCGTCGTGAGGGCGGATCTCCTGGATGCGCGGGTGAGCGGAGGCGGTCGTGCCCATCGTCACCTCCGTCGTGAGCGCACCGGCGACGTCGGCGGCGCGGATCGCCCGCTCGGCGTCGCAAAGGACGAGCGCCGCGAGGCCGACCGTCAGTTGCGTCCCGTTGATGAGCGCCAGCCCCTCCTTGGCCTGGAGGTCGATGGGTTCCAGATCTCGCCGCGCGAGGGCCTCGTCGCCGGGGAGGCGGTCCCCGTCGACGACCGCGTCGCCCTCGCCGATCGTCACGAGCGCGAGGTGGGCGAGTGGCGCCAGGTCCCCGCTGGCGCCGAGGCTCCCCTTCGCGGGCACGACCGGGTGGACGCGCTCGTTCAACATCGCGGCCAGGAGGTCGACGACCCGCTCGCGCACGCCGGAGTAGCCCTTGACCAGAGCGTTCAGGCGCGTGACGAGCATCGCACGCACCTCCTCGGTCGCCAGTTCGCGCCCGGTCCCTGCGGCGTGGCTCCGCAGGAGGTTGCGCTGGAGGGTCTCGATGTCCTCGTCCGGGATGCGCTCGTCGACGAGGTCGCCGAAGCCGGTGTTGACGCCGTAGACCGCCTCGCCGGAGGCGACGATCCCCTCGATGCGCTCGCGGGACGCCCGGACGCGTTCGCGCGCGCTCTCCGGCACGGTTACGGGGGCGCGGTTCCGCGCGACAGCCTCGACGCCGGCAGGAGTCAGCGACTCCCCGTCGATTGTCACCTCAGCCGGCACGGTAGACCACCTCGCCGTCCGTGAGGACTGTCTCCGTGGTGCTGACGCCGAAGTTGTACGGGAGGTGTTCGTAGTCCGGGACGTCAGCGACGACGAGGTCCCCGGGCGCACCGACCGCGAGTGTGCCCGTCCCATCGTCCAGCGCGAGGGCGTCGCCCGCGACAGCGGTCGCGCCCCGGAGTGCGTCTCCGGGGGTCATCCGCATCCCGTGACACGCGAGGTCGATGGCGAACTCCATGCTCTGTGAGAAGCAGTTCGGGTTGAAGTCGGTGGCGACGGCGACGTCCGCACCCGCCGACGCGAACAGCTCCGGGTCTGCGTAGGGCGTATCGAGCGTAAAGGCCGTCCCCGGCAACAGGACCGGCGTCACGCCGGCCTCGGCGAGTGCCCTCGCGTCCACACCGGTCGCCCGGAGGAGGTGGTCGGCGCTGACCGCCCCGAGGTCGGCTGCCAGTCCCGCGCCGCCGATGCGTTCGAATTCCTCTGCGTGGATCTTCACCGCCAGACCGGCCTCCCGGCCGGCTTCGAGGACGCGCCGGGACTGCTCGACGGAAAACACACCGTGCTCGCAGAAGACGTCACAGAACGTCGCGACGCCCTGCTTTGCGACCGCCGGGATCTGTTCCGTGACCACGCTGTCGACGTACTCGTAGGTTCCCCGCTCCTCGGGAACCGCGTGGGCGCCCATGAACGTGGCGACGAGGTCAACCGGGTGGCGGTCGTCGGCCTCGGCGATTGCCTCGAGCAGCTTCAACTCGGCCTCGACGGAGAGGCCGTAGCCCGACTTCACCTCCGCCGTGGTCGTGCCGTGTGCGAGCATCGTATCGAGGTGCTCACAGAGATTCGAGACCAGCGTCTCCCGGTCCGCCTCCCGGACCGCACGGACCGTCCGGAGGATACCGCCGCCTTCCGCCATGATCTCCTGGTAGGACGTGCCCCGGAGCTTGGCGGTGAACTCGTCGGCGCGATCGCCGGCGAAGACGGCGTGGGTGTGTGGGTCCACGAAGCCAGGGAGGATCGTCTGCTTCGAGGCGTCGACGGCCGCGTCGGCGTTTTCCGGCGGATACTCGCGGGTCACCTCATCGGTCGGGCCGGTTGCGACGACGGTCCCGTCCTCGATAGCGACGCCGGCGTCTGAGACGGTCTCGACCGTCCCGGAGCGGGGTCGGGCGAGCTGTGTTGCGCCGTGGACGACAGTCAGGGGCGTCACGGGTCCTCGCGCATCGGGACGTGGACGTTCGAGCGCTCGGCCTCCTCGAGTGCCGTCTCGTAGCCCGCGTCGGCGTGGCGGACGACGCCCATCCCGGGGTCGGTCGTGAACACGCGCTTTGCCGTCCGTGCGGCCCGGTCGGTGCCGTCGAGGACGACGTGGTTGTTCGTGTGGAGGGCGTTGCCGATTCCGACCCCGCCGCCGTCGTGGACGCTGACGATGTCCGCTCCGGCCGCGCAGTTCAACAGGGCGTTCAGGATCGGCCAGTCCGCGACGGCGTCGCTGCCGTCCTTCATCGCCTCGGTCTCGCGGTTGGGCGAGGCGACGCTGCCGGCGTCGAGGTGGTCGCGGGTGACGACGATGGGGGCCTCGATCTCGCCCTCTGCGACGAGCTGGTTGATCCGGAGGGCGAACTGCGCGCGCTCGGTGAGTGCCTCGTCCGGTTCGACGGCGTCGACATCCGCCACTGGCGTCTCCGCGGCCGGGGTCGTCTCGTAGCCCAGCCAGCAGACCCGGGAGGGTAACCCCTGGAACTCGACTTGCTCCTGTGCGAGTTCGATCCACCGGACCAGCCGCTCCTTGTCGGGGAACAGCTCCCTGACCGCATCGTCGGTGTGGTGGATGTCCGACTCCTCGCCGGAGAGGGCCAGCCAGCGAAACGGCCCCTGGCCCCGACAGAACATCGGCCGGACGTAGGCGGGCACAAAGCCCGGGAAGTCGAAGGCGGTCTCGTGGTCGCGGTGTTCCTCGACCTGCCCGCGGATGTTGTTGCCGTACTCGAAGGCGATCGCACCGCGGTCCTGCATCTCGAGAATGGCGTCGACGTGGCGTTCCATCGTATCAAGGCTCTCCTCGCGGTAGGTCTCGGGATCGCGCTCGCGGAGGGCGTCGGCCTCTTCGACGGTGTAGCCGCTGGGGTAGTACCCCTCCAGCGCGTCGTGTGCCGACGTCTGGTCGGTCACGACGTCGGGGACGAAATCGCGCTCCAGCAGCCCTTCGTACATGTCGGCGGCGTTCATGTGGACGCCGACGCTGTAGGGCTCGCCGTTTGCTGCGGCCTCGCGAGCGCGTTCGAGGGCCTCGTCGAGGTCCGCTGCCTTCTCCTGGCAGTAGCCGGTGTCGATCCGGCGCTGGATCCGGTCGGCGTCGACGTCCGCTGCGATGCAGACGCCCCTGTTCATCGTGACTGCGAGCGGCTGTGCCCCGCCCATGCCGCCCAGGCCGGCCGTGACGACGATCCGCCCTTCGAGGTCGCCGCGGAAGTGCTGGTCGGCACACTCTGCGAGCGTCTCGTAGGTTCCCTGGATGATGCCCTGGGTGCCGATGTACGCCCACGACCCCGCAGTCATCTGGCCGTACATCATCAGCCCCTCGGCTTCGAGTTCGTGGAAGTGCTCCCAGTCGTCCCAGCGCCCGACGAGATTCGAGTTGGCGATGAGCACGCGTGGGGCCTCCTCGCGGGTCCGGAACCGGCCGACCGGCTTGCCGCTCTGGACGAGCAGCGTCTCGTCGTCGGCAAGCGCCTCGAGTTCGTCCATAATGGCGTCGTAGGCGTCCCAGTTGCGGGCCGCCTGCCCGGTCCCGCCGTAGACGACGAGGTTCTCCGGGTCCTCCCCCACTTCCGGGTCGAGGTTGTTGTTCAGGAGTCGAAGTGCCGCCTCCTGTCGCCAGCCGTTCGTGTGCAGGTCGGTCCCCGTCGGCGCGCCCTGCAGGTCCCGCCATCGCTCGCTCGGCGTGTCGCGGTGCTGTTGGTCGGACATCTGTCTCACCCCTCTGTAACGGGTCCGACTCAAAGAAATGCGACCCGCCACACGGGGGCAAATTTAAATATATATACCGGTGTTTTAAGTAATATCGTGGGTGATGATACCACATGTACGAGGCGACGCTCCGGATCGACCACGACAGCCCGTACGCGTCGATAACGGCGCACAACGACGTCACGGTGGAGGTGTGGTGCAACCAGTACTGCGACCTGCTGCACGTTACGGGGACCGACCTCGACGCGCCCGTCTCGCACGTCGCGGGTGAAGTCGGCGTCAGGGACATCGTCTACAAGGACGAGGAGGTCGTGCTCATCACCGAGACGTGTCTGCTCGACAGCCACGACGATCTCCTGGAGGAGTACCTCCGGCGACACGACTGCCTGTCCCTGCCGCCGCTGACCTACGACCACGGGCGGTTGTTGACGCGGGTCATCTCCCTCGACGAGTCCGAGCTGACTGCCGTCTACCGGGACGTCAACGAGGCACACCACGTCACCGTCGAGGCGAAACGCGGCATCGAGTCCGTGGTCCCGGACGTCCCCCTGCTGATGCTCGACTCCGCGCTGCCCGACCTCTCCCCGGGCCAGGAGGAGGCACTGCTCGCAGCAATCGAGGAGGGGTACTACGAGATTCCCCGCGAGACCAAGACCGCAGAGGTCGCCAGCGACCTCGGCATCTCGCGGCGGACCTTCGAGGAGCACCTCCGGCGGGCGGAGAACAAGCTTGTAAAGAGCATGGTCGAGTACGTCGCAGTGTAGTTGGCCCTCCACGTGGAGGGATATATTTAGTTATGGGGAGGGCATACGCGGGGACAGAGAATGGCGTCCCAGCAGGTACCAGACGGCGAGGCAGACGAGCGCGGCCGGGAGACTGTCGTCAACATCGACGGGGTGACGAAGCGGTACGGGTCGCTGACGGCCGTCGACGACGTGACGATCCCGATCCGCGACGGGGAGTTCCTGACGATCCTCGGGCCCAGCGGGGCCGGCAAGACCACGCTGTTGCATATGATCGCCGGCTTCGAACAGCCCACAGAGGGGGAGATCTACATCAACGACGAGCCAGTCTCGAACGAGCCGCCGAACGAGCGCGACATCGGCCTGGTCTTTCAGAGTCTCGCCCTCTTTCCCCACATGACCGTCGAGGGCAACATCTCCTTCCCGCTGAAGATGCGCCGGGACGACCCCGGAGACATCGAAGGGGCTGTCGAGGAGGTACTCGAACTCGTCCGGCTGCCCGTCGAGTACAGGAACAAGCCGGTTGGCGACCTCTCGGGTGGGCAACAGCAGCGGGTCGCGTTCGCTCGCGCGATCGTCTACGAGCCGACGCTCCTGTTGCTCGACGAGCCGCTGAGTTCGCTCGACAAGAAGCTCCGCGAGGAGATGCGGGCCGAACTCAGCCGGATCCACGACGAAACCGATCTGACGATCGTCCACGTCACGCACAACCAGACTGAAGCGCTGTCGATGGCAGATCGCATCGCGGTCATCAACGGCGGCGAACTCGAACAGCTCGACCCCGCAAAGGAGGTGTACGCGAACCCACAGACGCCCTTCGTCGCCGAGTTCATCGGGAACACGACGATGCTCGATGGCGCCGTCGACCGCGTGGACGGCGAGGTGGCGATCGCGACCGTGGGGCGGGGCGAGGTCCCCTTCCGGACGGTCGATGGCCTCAGGGCCGGAAGAGCGGTCCGGCTCGGGCTGCGCGCGGAGAAAATCGATATCGGGGCGTCAGATCCTGGCACCGACAGCGCCTTCGAGGGGACCGTCAGACAGGTCTCCTTCGAGGGTGAACAGACACAGTACGTCGTCGACGTCCCCGACCTCGACGCGCACCTGGAGGTGACACACCAGGATCCCCGGCCCGAAACCGTCTTCGAACGCGGTGACAGCGCCGTCGTGGGCTGGGACGCCGCGGACGTCTTCGCCTACCCCCAGTGACCGCCGGTCACCGCGTTTCGACGAACCGCTCGAAGCGGTCCATGGCCTCCCGGATCGTGTTTTCGTCTGTCGCATACGAGAACCGGACGAACCCCTCGCCGGCCGCGCCAAACTCGGAGCCAGGAACGGCGGTGACCTGGACCTCGTCGAGGAGATCCATGACGAACGACCACGTGTCGCCGGTCAGATCGGAGACGTCCGCGAACACGTAGAAGGCTCCCCGCGGATTGCCCGGATCGACGCCGGGAACCTCGCGCAGCCGGTCGAGAATCAGGTCACGGCGGCGAGCAAAGGCGTCGTGGATCTCCGCGACGATCTCGGGGTGATCGAGCCCAGCTTTGGCTGCGACCTGTGAGGGCTCGGCTGCACACGAGACAGTGTGTTCCTGGAGGACGGCCATCTCCTCGATCACCTCTGCCGGCCCGGAGGCGTACCCCACACGCCAGCCGGTCATCGCGAAGGACTTCGAGAAGCTGTGGATCGTCACGGCCCGCTCGAAGAACGCGGGGTCGCTCGCGAGCGAGTGGTGGGTCGCGTCCTCGTAGACGAGGTGTTCGTAGGTCTCGTCGAGTATCGCCCAGAGATCCTCGGCTACGAGTGTCTCGCCGATCGCCTCAAGCGTCTCCGGCGGGACGACGGTTCCCGTCGGGTTCGCGGGCGTGTTGAGGATCATCCCGACCGTCTCCTCCGTCACCGCGGCCTCGATGTCGTCGGGGCGCGGGACGAAGCCATCCGCCTTCGTCGTGGGGACCGGGACCATCTCGGCGCCGGCGCTGACGAGGTGGCCGTGATAGTTCGGCCAGTAGGGGGTCGGAACGAGCACCTCGTCGCCGGGGTCACAGACGACGTTCACGGCTGCGAAGAGCGCACCCATCGCACCGGGCGTGACGATCAGCTCCGAGCCGGGCTCGGCAGTGATCCCGTTGGTGGCCTCGAGTTTCTCCGCGAGGGCTGTCCGGAGGTCGGGGCGGCCGAGACCGGGGGTATAGCTCCCGATCCCGGTCCCGACGGCGTCCGAGATTGCCTCTGCGATCGGCCCGGGGGTATCGAAGTCGGGCTCGCCGATGCCCAGCGAGCGAACGTCGTCGTACCCCTTCGCGGCGGCGAAAATCTCCCGGATACCCGACTGGGGCATCGCCCGTGCGCGCCTCGCAATCTCGAATCCTGTCATAGACTCCGTAGCCACACCCGCGGGTAAACGCTGTCGTCTCCATGTGGCGGCTGGTCAGTTCTACCACTCCGCGTCCGGCACCGGGACCTCCACCTCGACCTCGACGAGGTAGTCCTCGTCTGCGAGGCTGTCGACGCCAAGCACCGTGTGACAGGGGTAGGGGCCGTCCCCGAAAATTTCCCAGTAGACCTGCTTGTAGCCGTCGTAGTGTTCCGCCGGGTCGATGATGTGTGTCGTCACCTTCGCGATGTCCTCGTAGCCCCTGTCTATCTCGCCGAGCAGGATCCCGATGTTCTCCCAGACCTTGCGGGCCTGGCCCTCGATGTCGTCGGCGACCACTTCCGAATCGGCGTCCATCGCGACCTGTCCGGCCATGTAGAAGGTGCCACCCTGGACGATGCCGTGGTTGTAGCCGATGCTCCTCGCGTCCTTGAGTTCCGGCGGGTTGATCGTGCGTCGGCTCACGGTGGAGTCACAGAATGCAGTGCTACATAAAACGGGTCCCTCCGTGCGACGACAGACCGCGATTGCGTCACCTCGCCAGTCTGACGAGTGTCTGCGCGAGTCCCTCCGTGGCCGCTGTACAGTCCTCCCAGTCGGTCCACTCCCGGGGGCTGTGGGAGACGCCGTCCCTCGACGGCGCGAACAGGAGCCCGGCGTCGGTCACGTCGGCAACAAGCGCCGTGTCGTGCATCCCGGCCGAGTGGGTATTGCGATACTCGATTTCCGCGTCGTCGGCTGCCTCTCGGGCGGCCTCGATACAGCGTGGCGACATCTCGCTGGGCGGGTCGTGGCGATAGTGGTCGACGCTGATATCCACCGCCCGCTCCCGTGTTACCCGGGCGCCGGCTTTCCGCACTCGCTCGATCATCGCGTCCATGACGCCTTCGTCCACGTCCCGGATGTCGAGCGTGGCCGAAACCGTCTCGGGGACGATATTCCTGACGTTCGGCTCGACGTCGAGTTCGCCGACCGTTGCGACGGCCGTCCCGTCGGTCTCGATGGCGTGTTCCCGGCCCGCCGCCTCGACGGCTCGCACGAGATCCGCGGCCGCGGCGAGTGCGTCCGCACGGTCGAACATTCCGGTCGAGCCGGCGTGGTCCGCCCGGCCGTCGACCTCGACCCGACAGTTCGCGATACCCGTGATCGCGTCGACGATGCCCACCTGCGCGCCCTCCCGCTCGAGGAGTGTGTCCTGTTCGACGTGGAGTTCGATCCACGCGTCCCAGGTAGCGGCGTCGATGGTCTCGGTCCCGCGGTAGCCGATGTCTTCGAGCCGGTCACCGAGGGAGATCCCCTCCCCGTCGGTCAGCGCGAGCGCCTCCTCGACGTCGCGGTGGCCGGTCGCGACCGACGAGCCCAGTTGACTCGCGTACCGGCCGCCCTCCTCCTCGGTGAAGGAGACGACTTCGATGGGCCGCGAAAGGGTGACTGCCGCCGCGTCGATCGCCCGGACGGCCTCGAGGCCAGCGTAGACGCCCAGCGGCCCGTCGAAGATGCCGCCACTGCGGACCGAGTCGAGGTGGCTGCCGACGGCGACCGGCGCGCGCTCGGGGTCGACACCGTCCGGAGCGTACCGGCCTGCGACGTTCCCGACGGCGTCGACCCGTGGCTCCAGGCCGGCCGTCCGGAGCTTCGAGACGAACAGGTCCCGGGTGCCCTCGTCGGCCGGCCCCCCCGTCAGGACCGTCCGTCCGGGGCCTCCGTCCCCCTCGAAGCCCCCGTGTTCGGCGTTCTCCCTGATGTCGGCCCGGAGCCGGTCCGTGGAGACGTCCATAGACCTTCTGGATCCGCCGGGACCGTGTAGCCGCCGCTCGGAGCAAGTTTGACCGCCACCGGGCGTCGCAGGGCTTTCTGGGTGGTCCGGACTCCCGGCCTACCCTGGCTCGGGTGCGAGCCACGCGAGGACGACGCCCGCGGCGGAGAGCGCCCCCGCGACGAGAAATGCGACGTCGTAGCTGGTCGCCTCGATGATCGCCCCGCCGACGATTGGGGCGAAGAAGGCGCCCGCGAGCCCCACGCTCGTGAGGAACGCGACAGCGGTCGCCGCGACCCGAACTGTGACCAGTTCGCGGATGTACGCAAAGGAGAGGCCAAGCGTCAGCTGGATCGAGAAGCCGGCACCGACCAGGGCCACCAGGAGTACCGGCAGCGACCGGACGACGGCGAAGCTGACGACGAAAGGCGTGGCGACGACGAAAGAGGCCAGCACGACCGGTCGGCGGCGGCCGCCGAACAGGGAGTCCGAGAGCGCGCCGCCGCTGATCCGCGCGAGGACGCCGACTGCCGGAAATGCCGCGGCGACGATCCCGCTGAACGCCAGCGACAGCCCGATTTCATCGGTGAGATAGGAGGGAGCCCAGCTGTTGACGAACAGGTACAGGGAGTAGCCGAGAAAGCCCAGCGTCGCGACCAGCCAGACGTTGCGGTTCCTGAAGACGTCGCCGAAGTCGCGCAGTCCCGGCGGGGACCCGTCGCCGACCCGTCCGAGCCCGCGGCTGGTCGGCCAGAACAGGGCCAGGCCCACGAGCGCGATGGCGAGGAACGCGGGGAAGATGGCCGGCCATCCGAACTGGGCGGCCACCGCTGGGCCTGTTCCCTGTCCCAGCGCGAACCCGACGGGGCCGCTCGCGGTGAACACGCCGACCGCGGTGGCGCGGTAGTCCGCGCTGACGGCCTCGCTGACGATGTCGATGCCCGCGTTCCAGACCACCACGTAGGCGAGGCCGCCGACGAACCGCGAGGCAAGGAGACTCAGATACGACCCGCCCTCCGCTGCGACCCACCCCCACAGACCGGCGACGAACAGCGTGAGGACGGCCACGGCGACGGCAACCCGCGAGTTCGTCCGGTCGAGGACAGCGCCGACCGGCAGACTCGCGACTACCGCGGCGCCGAACATCGCGCCGACAATCAGGCCAGCGGCGCCGGCGTCGATTCCCATCGTCTCCCGGATGAGCGGCGTCACGCTCGCCGGACCGATCTCGTAGGCGGCCAGCGAGACGGAGATGAGGCTCGCCCCGGCGACGAGTATCAGCTGGGCCCGGACGCCCCGCGACGTCCCGCCGTCACTCTCGGCTCCATCGTCGACGGTTCCGGTCACTTCCGAATGCTGGACGGTCCGGCACATGAAACTGTCCGTCCACGACGGGATTGCGCTAACGATGCCGTTGACCTGTTCTCCCCGGGGTAATCATTTAGGAGGGGTCTACATACCGGCGGAGCACCAAACTGGGGTGTGTCACTGTCAGAGTACCTCCTCGGATGGGACCAGTTCCGGGCGATGCCACTGTACCTCCAGTTTGCCGTCGGGCTGATGATCCTGTATGCCGCCGCGATGACAGCCCTGTCGGCCCTCGTCGCTCCGTCGGCCGCCGATCAGGCAGCCGTGCTGTTCGCCATCGCGGCGTTCGTCTGGGCGTTCGCGCTCTACGTCGTCCCGTCACGCCTCGCCTCGAAGTACACGTCCGAGTCGTAGGACACCTCTATATGTTTCAGGCCCGTACCCGAGGTATGAGCGACGGAGCAAACCGGGAACGCCTGCCCGACTCCGACGAGGAGTGGCGCGAACTGCTGACGGAGGAGGAGTACCGAATCCTGCGAGAGGCCGGGACCGAACCGCGGTTCAGCGGCGACCTGCTGGACGTGAAAGACGACGGCGTCTTCCAGTGTGCGGGCTGTGGCGCCGAGCTGTTTCACTCCGAGGAGAAGTACGACTCCGGGAGCGGGTGGCCGAGCTTCTCGGACGTCTACGCGGAGGGCAACATCGAGACCCAGGTCGACACGAGCCACGGGATGCGGCGAACCGAGGCCGTCTGCGGGGCCTGTGGCGGCCATCTCGGTCACATCTTCGACGACGGGCCGGAGCCGACCGGAAAGCGGTACTGCATCAACTCCGCTGCTCTCGAATTCGAGCCCGAGGGGTGACGCTCCCGGCGGGGAACGCGGGTCGGAACGCTTTTTTCGGCGTGACGAATTGAGTAGCGTGTGTCAGACGGTACCGACAGCTTCGAGGACGCTGTCGCCGAGCGGCTCGAGGGGATGGCCTGGCCGTGGCTGCTGGCCGCCGGCCCCGCGGCGTTCGTCGCCGGCTACGTCCTGACGGTTCTCGCCGTTGTTCTGGGTCCGAGTTCGATCGACGGCGAGATTCTCAACGCACTCAAGCAGCTCGTCTTCATCTTCTACAGCGCCCACAACGTGCCACTGGAGGTCAGCGGCATCGGCCGCCTCGACTGGCTCACACAGGCAGCCAGCCCCACGACGCCGTCACCCGACACGCCGGTGGTCGTCTTCTACGCGATCCCGATGCTCGTCTTGGTCGCCACCGGTATCGTCGTCACCGTCCGGGTTCTCGATCGGGTCGACGATCCGGCCCGTATCGCGGCCGCAGTCGCCGCCCTCGGCGCGTCCTACGCCGTCGTCGCAATCGCGGGCACGTTCGTGTTTACCGATACCTCACTCGTCGGTGGCCCGGCTCGGCTCGCCCTCGCCGACGCCGCGCTGTACGGCCTCGCCTATCCGCTGGCGTTCGGGGCTATCGGCGCCGGGCTCGCGGCCGCAGCCGAGTACGTCCGCGGCAACCGATCCGGGGGAGGCGACTATGACAGAGGCAGCCCGTGATCTCTTTCTCCCAGTCTCCGCACAGCCGAGCCTCGACGACTTCGTCGTGCTCTGCGAGCGAGCGGAAGATCTCGGATACGACCGCGCCTGGCTCCCGGAAACCTGGGGTCGGGACGCAGTGACGATCCTCGCGACTGTCGCCGCCCAGACTCGCCGGATCGGAATCGGAACCTCGGTCACGAACGTCTACTCCCGGTCGCCGGCGCTCGTCGGCCAGACCGCCGCAACCTTGCAGGAAGCTTCGGAGGGGCGGCTCCGCCTCGGCCTGGGCCCGAGCGGACCGATCCTCGTCGAGAACTGGCACGGCGTCGACTACGGGAACCCGCTCCGGCGCACCCGCGAAACCGTCGAGATCGTCCGGCAGGTCCTCTCCGGCGAAGCTGTCGAGTACGACGGGGAGTACTTCGACCTCTCCGGGTTTCGGCTCCGGCACGAGCCACCCGAAACGGCTCCGCCAGTCGACATCGCCGGGCTCGGGCCGACGGCAGTCGAGATGGCTGGCCGCTTCGGCGACGGGTGGCACGCCTTCCTGCAGACGCCGGCAGGTCTGTCCGACCGGATGGAGGACTTCCGGCGGGGTGGGGATCTGGGCGGACGCGACCCCGACGACCAACGGGTGATGGCCTCGCTGACATGCTGTGCACTGGCGGATCGCGAACGGGCGCGGTATCTCGCCCGGGACCACGTCGCGTTCTACGTCGGCGCGATGGGGACCTTCTACCGGGATGCCCTGGAACGCCAGGGATACGGGGAGGCCGCAGCGGATGTCGCGGACCTGTGGGGGGACGGCGACCGGGAGGATGCCATCGACCGGATCAGTGACGACCTTCTGGACGACCTGACGGCGGCCGGCCATCCCGGGGAGTGTCGGGAACGCCTGCGGGAGTTCGGGGCCGTCGAGGGTGTCGAGGCGGTTGCGGTGGCGTTCCCCCGGGCCGCGGAACGCGGGGAGATGCTGGCGACAGTCGAGGCCCTGGGCCCGGAGTGAGACGGCAGCCTCCTACTCGGGGGAGGCGTCGACGACCTCGTAGTTGAGAGAGCTGTCCTGGAGCTTGTCCGTGTGAACCGAAAGCGACCGCTCCACAACGAGCAACAGCACGTCCAGCCCTCTGGTCGCGGCCTCGCGCACGCCCTCTTCGGTGCCAAAGCGCAGATCTGGGTCGAGGTTGGCCTCGCGTGCGACGGCCGCCGCCTCGGTGCCGGCGATCGCGATCAGGTCGTGGTCGGCCCCGAGACGTGCGACCGTCCCGGCGGCGACGCCGCTGCTGCCGCCGTTACGGACCGCTGGGACAGAGACCACCGTCACCGTCCCGAGGTCGTAGTCGACGACCCCCTCGAAGTCGGTGACACCGACCTCCTCGTCCGCGTCGGCGTCCGTGACAGCGACCGCGGTCGCCGAGCCAGCGTCGCCGGGGGTGGCCCTGAGGTAGCCGTCACGCATCGTGAGTGAGACGCGCGCGCCCTCACTGATCGGCGCGGTTGCGAGCGCACTCTCGATTTCGACCTGCCCGATGACGTCCTCCAAGACGTGGTCGACGAACGAGCGGAGCGCGTCGGTCTGGGAAATGAGCCAGTCGACACCTTCCTTGGTGACCTCGTAACGGCCGCGCCCGTGCTTCTCGACGTGGCCCTGCTTTACCAGCTCCTGGAGGTAGTTGCTCACCGCCTGGGACGTGATGCCGACCTCGTCTGCGATCTCCTGCTGGCTGACCGCTGGCTGACGCTCCGCGATCCCGACAAGGATCTGGTAGCGCGTCGCGTTGCGCTTGCTCCGGAGGACGCTCGAGGCCTTCCCGGAGTCCGCGTTTTCCGCCATTGTCGGTTTTGAGGTCTGACAGGTCAAGTATCTTTGCCCTCTTCACCGGCATATCCGGCGATATGTGGTGATTCGCCGGCGACAATGTAAAACCAATTTGTATTATGAAAAGTGAATTGTACTTTGGCTTCACTGGGATTGTCGAACCCCGGCCGATACTGCAAGGACAACTGGATCATTGAAAACGTCTGAACCCTCGCAATTGGGCCAATATACAGTTAAATCGGGGGTAGTGACGGGATTGCAAGTCGCCTGGGGGAGTGAGATGATTCCGGTAGTCTCCCCACTATACCAACCAAAATTGTTTTAGGACCTAGTGTAGTTGTATTACTATGGCGCCGACGCAACTGCCACACGATGCGAAAGCCGGGCCGACCAAATCCGAGGTGCGGGCAGTGTTGTTGTCCAAGCTCGACCTCGGGTCGGGAGATCACTTCGTGGAGATCGGCTCCTGTACCGGCGCGGTGACGATCGAGGCGGCGCGGCGTGCGGGCCGGGTTACCGCCCTCGAACGCAAGCCAGACCGAGCCGAGACGACCAGGAACAACCTCGCGGCGAATAGCATACCGCTCGCTCCGGCGACGGACGTGGCTGGACCGGCAGCCGACGGCGGTGCCGTCTCGGAGAGCGTCTCCGGAGCCGGCGACAGTCAGGCGGAGGTGGAGGTCCGCGTTTCCGAGGCGCCCGAGGGGCTTCCCGGGGACGCCGACGCGCTCTTTCTCGGCGGGAGCCGGAACTACGAGGCCGTTCTCGACCACGCAGTCGAGACGGGCGTCGGCCGGGTCGTGATGAACGTCTCCCGGCTGGAAGTCGCCGGCGCGGCCACCGAGGCGTTCCGGGAGCGCGGCCTCTTGGAGGAGGTCGTCCAGTTCCAGGTCAGCCACGGGTACGAACTGGCTGGCGCGACCAGCTTCGAGTCGGACAACCCCGTGTACATGCTCGTCGGCGGCACGGACGACGCTGTGGCGACCGACGGGGGACACCCGTGACGCTGTACGGTGTCGGCCTCGGGCCGGGCCAGGCCGACCTCGTGACCGTCCGTGGCAGGCGAGTCCTCGAAGACGTCGACGTGGTGTACTCGCCGGGGCGACTCTCCCGGTCAGTCGCCACGGAGTACGTCCCCGAGGAGCGGATCGGCGACCTCGACTTTCCGATGACACGTGACGAGGACGAACTCCGCAGCGCCTGGAAGGAAGCAGCCTCGGAGATCGCCCCCGCGGCACGCGAGGGAGACGCCGCGTTCGTCACGCTCGGCGACCCGAACGTCTACTCGACGTTCGGCCACCTCCGACGGACCCTGTCCGCGTTCCACCCGGACGTCGAGATCGAGATCGTCCCCGGCGTGAGCGCGGTCACGGCCTTCACCACCGCGCTGGGCGTCGAGATTGCCTCCGGATCCAGCCTCGCATTACGGGAAGCGGCAGGCGGCGACTCGCCGACGGGGCCCGACCGGATGATCCTCTTCAAGATCACCGACGCGCCAGCGACCCACGAGGGGCTGGTCGAGGCGGGCTACGAGGTCACGTACGGTCGCCGGCTCTACATGGAGCAGGGTCAGACGACCGTCACCGAGGACCCTGGGGAGATAGCCGAGCGGGACTACTACACGCTGGCCTACGCCGAGAAGCCCGGCGCCCGTAACTCCCGCGCCACCGCGAACTTCGCTGCCGAAGAGGTCTCCCCGACTGCGACGACCGACGGCGGACAGATCGAGGCCGGCGACGTCGCGGACCTGGAACGGTCCGAGAGCGCGCTGTCTGGCGACGAGCCGCCCGTGGGGGGTGACGGAGTATGACTGACGGAGGAGATGTCGATACTGAGAGGGCGGAAGGCGGCAACCCACAGGCTGCGATCGACGCCGCGGCCGAGGACCGCCGTGAGACGCGCCCAACGGATTTCGCTGCCGGCGACACCCCGGAAGGGATCCCCTTCATCGGCGCGGGACCGGGCGATCCCGGACTCCTGACGGTCACCGGCAAGGAACTGTGCGAGGCGGCGGATCTGGTCGTCCACGCCGGCTCGCTCGTCAACAGCGAACTGCTCGCGGCCTACTGTGACGACGCGGAGACGGTCTCGAGTATCGGCAAGGACCTGGAGGAGCTGATCCCGCTGATGCGCGACGCCTACGAGGAGGGGCGAACCGTCGTCCGCCTGCACAGTGGCGACCCCGCGATCTACGGCGCCGCGCTGGAACAGATGGACGCGCTGGCCGAGGAGGGTGTCCCGACCTACTTCGTCCCCGGCGTCACCGCCGCGTTCGCGGCCAGCGCCACGCTCCGCACGCAGTTGACGCTGAACGGCGTCGCAAACCACGTCGCCTTCACCCGGCCACAGGGCGAGACTCTGGATCCCGAGGAGGACCACATCGGCGAGTTCGTGGAGATGGGCGACGTGACTACCTGCATCTACCTCGGGACCCACGCGGTCGACGAGACGATGGACAGGCTCCTCGAGGCGGGGCACGCCCCCGAGACGCCCGTCTCGGTGATATATCACGCATCCTGGCCCGACGAGGACGTCATCGAGGGGGCCATCGGGACCATCGGCGAGAAGGTCGAGGAAGCGGGCTACCGCGCCTCGGCGCTCGTCCTCATCGGCGACGCGGTCGGCGATACGGGCTACGACCGCTCGTACCTCTACGACGGGTGGGCCTCCCGGGGCCCCGAGTCGGAGGAGACCACACGGGAGGCCGACGACTGACCATGAGCACTGACACAGACGATGCCACTGACACGACCGGAAGTACAGAAAGCGACGACGACAGCGGAGGCGGCCACTGCTCGACGCCCGACTCAGACGGAGAGGTCGCCGAGGAAATCGCGATCATTTCCTTCGAGCGCAAGATGGACACCGCCGGGGAGATTGTCGAGGGCATTGGCGACCGCTACGAGACGATCGACGTACTCGAGTACCACGGCGACGTCTTCGCCGAGCACTGGGGCGAGTACGACTGCTTCGTCGGGCTGATGGCCTCGGGGATCGCGATGCGAAAGACGGCCCCGCTGCTCGACGACAAGTGGGAGGACCCCGCGGTCTGTGTCGTCGACGAGGAGCTGACCTGGGCGATCCCGATCACGGGCGGGCACCACGGCGCTAACCAGGTTGCACAGGACCTCGCGACGATGGGCGCCGTGCCGGCGATGACGACGGCCTCGGAGGCGGCCGGCAAGCAGGGTGTCGAGGAGAGAGCGAAGGCCATGGACGCACACGTCGTCAACGGGGATTCGACGGTGGCGACGAACCTCGCCGTCCTCGACGAGGAACTCGGCCCCGTAGCCCGCCTCGACGGGCCACAGGCGGTGCTTGTCGGCGACGACGTCACCGTCCTCAAGCGCAACACGGCCGATGGCGTCGTCCTCGGAACCGGGAGCGTCTCGGACGCGAAGAAGGAGCAGTTCCTCGAGGCCTGGAAGCGTGCCCTGGATGGCACCGATTACGGCACGGAGGACGTCGAGTTCGTCGCCACCGGGACGCGCAAGGAAGGCGAGGAGGGCCTGCTCGGGGCCGCCGAGGAACTCGGCCTCGGCGTCGTCTCCTTCGAGAAGGAAACCCTGGAGGAGTACGAGGGGCCGACCCCATCGCGCTCGAAGGAGCTGATCGGCTGGCCCGGCATCGCGGAGGCGTCGGCGATTGCCGGCGGGCGCGAGCACGAACTGCTCGTCGAGAAGGAGCGGCACGACGAGGCCGTGACCGTGGCGGTGGGCAGGTGATGACGGCCACGACCCCCGACGAGTACGGCACGCTGTACGTCGTCGGCATCGGTCCCGGCCTGCCGGGCGGGATGACCCAGCGGGCAAAGGACGTCATCCGGACGGCCGACTGCGTCATCGCCTCGAACCTCTACCAGGAGTTCCTCCGCCGCGACGGCACGCTCCCGACCGCGTGCGCCGAGGTCGGCGCCGCGGCCGACGGCGGGGCGGCCAGCGAGGAGGTGACCCTTCTGGAGCGCCCCAACGGGCAGCGACAGGAACTCGTCCGGTCGACGATGGGACGACAGGTCGAACTCGCCCGCGAGGCCTTCGAGCGGGTCCGGGACGGCGAGGACGTCGCCCACGTCTCCGGGGGCGATCCGAACGTCTACGGGAAGTCGGACCTGCTGTTCGTGATGGCCGAGGAGGACGACGCGACGGACGTCCCGATCGAGATCGTTCCCGGCGTGACGGCGGCCCTGGGCGGCGCGGCGAACCTCGGCGCGCCGCTGTCGAACGACTTCTGTACGATCTCGCTGTCCGACAAGTGGCGCGGCTGGGCGGAGATAGAGGAGAAGCTGCGGGCCGCGGCGATCAGCGGCTTCGTGATCGTGCTGTACAACTGCTGGCGCGACTACGAGCGTGCGATCGACGTGTTGCGCGAAGAGCGGACCGACGACGCCCCCGTCGCCATCATCAACGACGCCGGCCGGGGTGACGCGGGCCGGAACCTGGAGGGCGAGACTCACACCCTCACGACGCTGGGCGAGGCGACCGACCACGACGATAAGGTCGGCGGGATGGGGACGTCGATTCTCGTGGGCACCCACGAGACGGAGGTATGGGAAAATGACTACCGCGACTTCCTGGTCACCCCGCGTGGCGGGCGTGACGTGGAGGACTTCTGATGAGCACTGACACCAACACCGACACCGAGGCGAGTACAGAATCCAAGTGTGGCGCTTCGACGAGCGAGACTGCCGAGAACAGTAACACCTCGAAGTGTGGCGGGTCGAGTTCGTCCTCGAAGAGTACGAGCAGCTCGACCTGTGGCGCAAACAGCAGTGACGAAAAAAAGGAGGTCGGATCGAGCGTCGAGGACTTCGACGCCGATCCGGGCCGGCTCGTCGCGGTCGGACTCGGTCCCGGCCAGCCCGAGGGGATGACCCAGCGGGCGCGGGCCGCACTCTCGGAGGCCGAACAGATCGTCGGCTACACCACCTACATCGATCTGATCCCGGACGAGATCACCGAGGAGGCAGAGGACATCTACTCGACGCCGATGTGCGGCGAGGTGTCCCGGACGGAGGAGGCGATCGACCGGGCGCTAGCGGGCAACGACGTCGCCATCGTCGGCAGCGGCGACCCGAACGTCTACGCGCTGGCGGGCCTCGCACTGGAGATCCTCGAATCGAAGGGCGGGACGGCCTCGATGGTCGACTTCGAGGTGGTTCCGGGCGTCCCGGCCGCCCAGTCCTGTGCGGCGCGGCTGGGTGCGCCCCTGGTCAACGACACCGTCTCGATCTCGCTGTCGGATCACCTGACGCCGATGCCCGAGATCGAGTCCCGTCTCCACGCCGCCGCCGGCGATGGCTTTACCATCACCATCTACAACCCCTGGAGCCGCAAGCGCCGGGAGAACTTCCAGAAGTGCTGTGAGATACTGCTGAATCACCGCGATCCCGACACGCCGGTTGGGATCGTCCACGCCGCCGGCCGCGAGGACGAGGCGGCCGAGATCGTCGAACTCGGAGAGCTAGAGGAGATGGGCGAGGCGGATCTCATCGACATGACGACGACGATCATCGTCGGGACGGAGGACACCTACGTGTGGGACGACCGGATGGTCACCCCACGTGGCTACGAGAGCAAATACGAGTACTGACAATGTACCGGGTCACCATCGACAAGGACGCTTGCGAGGGTATCTTCGCCTGTCTGGTCCGCGACGACCGCATCGTCGAGGCCGAGGACGGACTGGCCGGATTCGACAGCAGCGAAGCAGCCACGTACCACGACGGTGACAGCGAGGTCGTCGCAGAGTTCGACGACGACCGCCTCGCGGACGCCGAGAGTGCCGCCGCTGCCTGCCCACCAGGGGCAATCACCGTCGAGGAGATCGACGGCTGCGACACCGGTGGCAGTGCGGAGACTGCCGACGAGCGAAGCGAGGAGGCAGTATGTCGATAGAGACCGGCACGCCCGCCAATCTGCTAGAACGGCACCCGGAGACAGCGTACTTCTGGGGCCGGGTCGTCGGCGACGGGGGGGTGACCGAAGACGGCGTGGCGGTCAGAGCGAGCGACGAGACGGCCGCGCGACGGCTGGCCGCAATCGCGGGGGCAGCACAGGTCGACCACCGCATCCACGAGCGGGAGTATGCCCACGACACCTCCGTCACACGGAGGGAAGAGGAGTACACGGTCCAGATCATCGGCGGCGTCGGCGAACGGGCCAGCGCGTCGCTGGGGCTGCCACTCGGGGACGAGCCCGGCGGGTACCGCCTCGACGTCTTCGACGGCCAGCGCCGACAGCTGCTGCGTGGCGTCCTCGAGGGATGTGGGACGGTCTGTTTCAAATCCTCCGTGGGGACCGTCGGCGTCTCCTTCGTCCACGACGACAGGCGACTGCTGGAGCGCGTCAAGCGGTTGCTCCAAGTGATCCCGCTCGACGCACCGAGTGGCGACATCGCCGAGTCCTCCTCGGGCGGCTACTGGTTTGGCGTCGACGACGACGCCGTCCCGGCGGTTGGCCCCTGGATCTACGAGGGCAGCGAGGAGACGGGGCTGTTCTCGCCGTCACGCAGGCGCAAGCTCCGACGGAGCATAGAGAGAGCAGAGAACGTCGACAGTGAAACATGAGCCGGAGCGACGACGGAGTCGATGCCGGGGACGACGGCCCGACCGGGCTGGCTGAGCGGCTCGACGGCGAGGCGATCCTGCTGGTCGGCCACGGCTCGCGGCGCGAGAAGTCCAACGAGCAGGTCCGGGAGCTGGCGGCTGCGCTCGAAGAGCGGCTGGGACTCCCCGTCGATGCGGGGTTTCTCGAACTGGCGGCGCCGGCACTCCCCGACGCGATAGCGGGGCTCGCCGGCGCAGTGTCGGAGATATCGGTCGTCCAACTCTCGCTTTTCGCGGCCAGTCACGTCAAGACCGACGTGCCACTGGCGGTCACACAGGCCCGCGAGAACCACCCCGAAATAACGATCAACAGCGGCGCCCATCTCGGCGTACATCCGGCAATCGTCGACCTGCTTGACGACCGCGCAGCGGCAGTCGAAGGGGACCTCGGCGTCGACCGCGAGGACGATGACGTCGCGGTCGTCCTCTGTGCCCGTGGCTCCTCTGACCCGGACGCCAACGCGGACGTCCACAAGCTCGCGCGCCTCTTCTACGAGGGACGGGCGTTCTCGACGGTCGAAGCCTCCTTCATCGGTGTGACCGAGCCGCTGCTTGACGAGACGCTGCACGGCGTCGCCAAGCAGCGGCCAGACGCGGTGGTCGTCCTGCCCTACATGCTCGGTGACGGCGTGTTGACCGGGCGGATCCGTGACGGCGCCGACGGCTTCGACGAGGAGTACCCCTACGTCGACGCGGCCGCGGGCGACCCGCTCGGGACTGACTCCCGGCTGCTCGACGTGCTGGCGGACCGCTGGCAGGAGGCCCGCACCGGCAGCGTCGAGATGTCCTGTGACACCTGCAAGTACAAGGTCGAACTCGACGGCTACGAGGAGGACGTCGGCGGCGCGCGAGCGATGCTGCGGGCGCTGACCCACCAGGAGACCCACGCCGACCGCGAGAACGTCGACGACGACCCGCACGTCCACGACGCGCCGGAAACGCACGTCGCGGTCTGTACGAACCAGACCTGTGCAGCCGACGGCGCACCCGCAGTACTCGAACGGCTCCGCCAGACTGCCCGGGACTCCGAGGCCTGTGACGTCCGCATCACGCGCTCGTCGTGTCTGGGCCGCTGTGGCGAGGGACCGATGGTCGCGGTCTACCCCGACGGCGTCTGGTACGGCGGGGTCAATCCCGAGGACGCGGAGGAGCTCGTCTCCTCCCATCTCGACCGCGGGCGCATCGTCTCGGAACTGGTCGACCAGACACTCTGAAGCGGAACCGTACCAACAACCACGAGAACACGACCTACACATGACTTGTCAAGAACTCGAAGCACTGAGACTCGGGCTGATGAACGTACTGGGAACTGAGGACGAGAGCGTCCGCCAGCATGCGGAGGCGGAACTGGACGATGACCTCTCGGGTCCGATCGAGGCTCTCACCGGAGCAAGCACGCTGTCGGAGATCCAGCGCCACCTCGACGCGGCGCTGGTCGACCTCGAGGAGGACGTTGCCGCTGCCGATCCGGAGACCGACCAGTACGACTACCTCCGTGGCCGCCTCGTGGCGGTCCGGGACGCGGAGGGCGACGTCGCACAGCTGATAGATCAGGGCGAGAGTCTTCTCGCGGGCTACGGCGAAACACACGACCTGCTCCACGAACTGTTCCCGGTCGAGGAATAGATGACCCCCACACGCGACCGGCAAACGATCCCGCTCGGGGCGGTTCCCCCGACAGGATCGCGCCACCAGGGCCGGCGTTCCGCCGTGGCACTGACTGACGACCTCGTGGTCGCCGGAACGGCAGACGGGAGTGTCCGTGCGTTCGACCGCGAGTCACTGACCGAGATCTGGCAACACAGTAAGAGTGCGGGGAGTGTGGTCAGCACCGCCACCACAGCGGAGCGTATCGCAGTCGGCGAGCGCGGGCCGGCGGGTGCCGTGCGCCTCTACGACGCGGCCGGCGACGTTCGCTGGCGGTACGAGACCGCCACCGACGTCGGCGAGCCCCAGAAGGACACCCGCTTTTTTCTCCCGTTCGTCGTGGACGTGGCCGCCACCGGCAGCCGGGTGTTCGTCGCCGCGCGGCGGTACGAGCGCCGTGGCGAGCGCCCCGAGGGCGAGCGGCGCCACTTCGAGAGCGTCGTCTACGCTTTCGAGAGCGACGGGACGGTCGCGTGGCGCTACGAAACCGACGGCTCGCCGATCGCCCTCGACACCGGCGGCGACCGCCTCGCAGTTGCCTACAACCGCTGTACTGGCGACCACCAGCGAGGACTCGTCGTCCTCGATACGGGCGACGGGGGCGAGCGGTGGTCGTGGGACCCCGGGACCGACGGCCAGCGCCGGGTCGGCGACGTGACGCTGCTCGATGCGGGAGCCGTCGTCACGGGCCACGGCGACTACCGCGGGTACGCCCTCGACGAAGGCGGCGACGTGCGCTGGAGGGCGGATCTCGCTACCCCGCGTGAGATCGACGGCGAGACCGTCTACGCCTACCCGAATCACGTCCACGCGACCTCGAAGGGAGTTCTCTTCGTCACCGGCAACACGTATCCGGAGGAGGGCCGCGAGACGGACGTGCTGCATCCGGAGGAACACACGGCCTTCGGCTACGGGCCGGCCGGCGAGCGCCAGTGGACGGACCCGGTCGGCGGGTTCGCCAGCGGCATCGACGCCTGCGGCCGCGTCGTCGCGGTTCCGTGCGCCCAGAACTTCCGGCAACGCGACGCCGACGTGCACGCCTGCCGGCTGTTCGAGGTTCGTGACGGCCGCCGGGGCGGTATCGACACCGCCGGGGTCGCGACGGCCGCGGCACTCGACGAGAGCGGGGTCGCGGTCGTCGAGGAACCGGTCCGGTACCACGACGAGGGGACGGTGCGGGGAGAGTACGCGCTCCACGTCGCCGATCGGCCGTAGTCCAGCCCGCGGTATCAGTCCGCGAAACTCGCAGCTTCTTCAGCGGACTGTTCGACACTGGCCCGGGACTGCTCGCGTGTGCCGAGCCACGCGTGGGTGCTGGCAAGGACGAACCAGAGGCCGGCCTGCCCGAAGACGACGAACCCGCGGTACGCGGCGACCATCGACGCGGGCACGTCACCCGTCGCCGACATCGACGGGGCGAGCAACGCGAGGGCCGCGAGGAGTGTGAACGGCGCCAGCGCCATGACGGCGGCGACCGAACGGGGCGCGTCGCTCGCGCGAGCGCAGTTGTAGACGTAGCCCGCGAGTACGCAGGCCAGCGCTCCGGCGGCGATCATGCCAACGTACCATACGAGCCTGTCGCCGACGGGCGATAACGAGCCGACGCCGGCCGGGTGAGGCGGGAGAACGAGCCACGGCGCGCCCGAGACGGCCACGAAGCCGGCTCCCGCGAGGAGGTAGGACTTCGTCGCCCCCTCGCCCGGGATCGACGGCTCCAGGAAGTAGTAGACGACGCCGAAGACGACGGCACCGAGGAACAGCCCCCAGAGGACGCTGCCGCCGACGCTGACGGCGTTCGTGACCGTCGCGGAGACGACGTGGCCGGCCGCCGTGGCGGCCTCACCGTGGCCAGCGTCACCGGCTGAGTGACCCAGCCCCTCGACGTATCCGACCAGCGGATTGCCGACGACCGCCACGAAGAGCCCGAACGCGAGTCCGGCGACCCCACCCGATTTGAGGCCGCGTTCGAGGTACGAGCGGATCATCAGTGACAGGTGATGCCGGCCGAGTGACGGAAGTTGTGTAGCGAGTCGTGGACCATCGGGTCCTGCACCACGAGCAACGCGAACCCCAGCCCCGCGATCAGAGCGAGGCCGAGAGCCACGTCCCGCGCAGAGAGTTCATGTCGTGCGTGTTCGACCCGGGCCGAAACGGAGTTGGCTGCTGCCATTCTAAATCACACTTGCACTATTGCAAGCGCTATTGAAAAACTTTGTTATGAGACAAACCTAACTTTCACTCGTCCGGTCGGCGGCAGCCTCGATGCGCTCGGCCGAGAGCGCCTCGAGTGGGACGCGCTCGCCGTCGGTCTCGGAGACGACGAGATCGGTCAGCGCCGCACGAATCCCGTCACCCGCGTCGACGACGAGGACGTGCGGGTCCGCGCGAGCGAGACGGCGGGCCGCAGCACGGGTGTCAGCCACCGGATTCTCCGCCGCGTTCGCGCGCCCGTCGGTAACCAGCACGACGATGCCGGCGGCGGGGTCGGCGCGCGCGAGCACGTCGCTGGCGGCGTTGAGGCCGGCCGGCAGCGGCGTCCGATCGCCGGTGGGCAGGTCCTTGAGGTGGCGCGCCGCGAGCGTGACGCTGTCCGTCGGCGGGAGCAACACTTCGGCGTCCTCGCCCGCGAAGGCGACGAATGCGACCTCGTCGCGCCCCTGGTAGGCGTCCTCGAGGAGTTCGAGCACAGTTCCCTTGGCGGCGCGCATCGCCGGGCGCATCGACGCGCTGGCGTCCACGACGAACACGACCAGTGCCGCGCTTTCGCCGGCGCGTACCGACTCCCGGAGGTCGCGGGATTCGACCGACTCCGACCCGCGCTGTGCTGCCGCTCGGACCGACGCGGCGGCGTCGACGTCCGACCCCTCTTTGGCTTTCTGGGACCGGACGCGCGGGCCGTGCTGGTCGACGCCGGGTTCGGTCTGAGCCCGCGAGCCGGGGCGCGCGCCCCCCTCCTGATCGGTCGCCGGCGGCGACATCTCCGGGGCGGTGCTCTCGCCGACCTCGGCGACCGCGCTCCGGGACTGGCCGGGAACGAGTGGCGTCCCCTCGTCCTGGTCCCCGCCCGATTGCTCGCCCTCGCTGTCTGAGCCGTCTCCTGATTCGGACTCCCCCGTGTCGTCGGAGCGGGAGTGATCGTCGCCGGTCGGGTCCACGTCGGCACCATCCCCGTCTGTCTCCTCCGGTGTCGGCCTCCCGGATTCGTCACCCCCATTCGATTCCGGGTCAGAGGATTCCCCCCCGCTTCCCTCTTCGAAGTGGTTGTCCACGACGTCCCCCGGATCGGGTGCGTCCTCGAACGGTCGCGACTGCAGGCGGTGTGGGAGTGAGAGTTCCGCCGCACGCCGGATGTCGCTCTCGATGACCTTTCGGCGGCCGTCCAGCGCCGCGAAGGTGCGGGCCGCCCGCGCCGTCGCGATGTCGCCGCGGTGGCCGTCGACGCCGGCGTCTCGACAGAGTTCGGCGATCTCCGCGAGGTACTCTTCGGGGAGCGTGACGCTGTCGAGGCGCTCTCGCGCTCCGGTCAGGCGCTCGCGAACGTCGTCGTCGGCCGCCCCGTCGCCCTCGTTTTCCCCACCTTCGAGTGCGCGCTCGACGATTGCGATCCGATCCTCGGGGTCCTCACAGGCGGTGACGGTCGCCTGGAGGGCAAAGCGGTCCCGTAGCTGTGGCCGGAGGTCGCCCTCCTCGGGGTTCATCGTCCCGACGAGCGTGAACTCGGCGGGGTGAGTGACGCTGACCGAGTCGCGCTCGACACGGTTGACGCCGCTGGCTGCCGCGTCCAGCAGAACGTCGACGAGGTGGTCGTCGAGCAGGTTCACCTCGTCGACGTAGAGGATGCCGCGGTTCGCCCGCGCGAGCAAGCCGGGTTCGAACTCGAAGTCGCCGGACAGCGCGTCCGCGACCGAGAGCGTTCCAACGACGCGCTCGCGAGTCGCCCCCAGCGGCAACGTCACCAGCGGGACGGGACGCGTCTCGACCGGCAGGTCAGCCCGTTCTCGACAGTTCTCACATTGTCGGTCGGGGTCATCGGGCGGACAGCCGTAGGGACAGTCCGCAACTGCGGGCTGTTCGGGGAGCAGATCCGCGAGCGCCCGGACGGCAGTCGACTTCGCCGTTCCCTTCTCACCCCGGGCCAGCAGGCCGTCGAGGGCGTCGTTCGCCGCGACCGCCAGCAGAGCCTCCTTCAGTTCCTCCTGGCCGACGATCGCGGAGAACGGCAGGTCGGCGGAAGGCTTTTGCGTCCGGCGAGGTTCAACCATAATTGAATTAGTAACAACAGAGGTTTAACAAGCTTATGCCCCACGTCGGACTATACACGGCGACCGAGAACGAACTGGGTGCTGTCCAGCGGGCCGCAGACGGGCTGGACGTCGATCTGACTGTTCGGTCCGAGAGCGACTTGGACGACGAGACCGACGTCGAGTCGTTCGTCGGCGAGGTCGAGAACGCAACCGCGGTTGTGTTCTGGCTCCACGGCTCCGAAGAGAGCATGCCGGGCTACGACCGCGCGGTACAGCGCCTGCACGAGGCGGGCGTCCCGCTCGCGGTCAAGTCGACCGGCGACGCCTACGCCTTCGAGGACACGAACGTCCCCGACTCTGACCGCGAACGCGTCTACGAGTACCTGGAGAGGGGCGGGGCGGCGAACGTCGCCAACTGCGTCCGCTACCTCGTCGACGAGTTCGGCGAGGTGCGCCGGGAGTACGACGACCCCGTGACACTGCCCACTGAGGGCGTCTACCACCCGGACCACCCAGGTGCCAGCTACGAGTCGTTGCGTGCGGAGTTAGACCCGGAGAAGCCGACCATCGGGGTCTGGTTCTACGAGTCCCACTGGACTCACGAAAATACCCGCTACGTCGACGCACAGGTCCGGGCCATCGAAGCGCAGGGCGCAAACGCGTTGCCCGTCTTCTGTAACCCCGCCAGCGACGAGGAGGGGCAGAAAGACGCCGAGTGGGTCACCGAGCAGTGGCTCTTGGAGGACGGCGAGCCGGTCGTCGACGCCGTCTGCTCCTCCTTTATGTTCTCGCTGTCGATGGACGAGCGCGGGCGCGAGGCGAGCGACGAGGGATGGAATCCCTCGGGCAACCGGACGCAGTCCGGTGACGACGAGGGCCAGACCGCAGAGGGGGTCTTCCTCGACAGGCTGGGCGTGCCAGTCATCCAGACGGTGACGACGATGCGCTCGCGGTCCCGGTACCAGGGAAGCGACACGGGCGTGATGGGCTTCGAACTTGCACTCTCGGTCGCGCTGCCGGAGTTCGACGGCAACGTCATCACCCACCCGATCAGCGGCAAGGAGCGCACCGAAGACGAGGCGGGGATCGGCACCGTGCCGAAACAGCACTTCCCGATCGCGGACCGCGTCGACCACGCCGCACGGCTGGCGGTCAACTGGGCGTGCCTGCGCCACCTCGACAACGACGAGAAGCAGGTCGCAGTCGTGCTCCACAACTACCCCCCCAGCGACGACGGCATCGGCACCGCGTTCGGGCTGGACTCGCCGGAAAGTACCGTGAATCTGCTGGACGAACTCGCGGCCCGCGGATACGACCTGGGCGGGAAACGGCCCGGGGACGGCCAGTCACTGGTCGAGCGACTGACCGCACAGCTCACGCTCGACGACCGCTGGGTCGCACCCGAGGACGTCCGCGAGCGGTCGGTGGACGTGGTGAGACCGGACCAGTACCGGGAGTGGTTCGCCGGGACCGACGAGCGCTTCCAGGAGAACGTCCGCGAGGAGTGGGGCGACCCGCCCGACCGCCCCTTTGCGATCCCGGGCGTGGAGTTCGGGAAGGTCTTAGTGACGGTCCAGCCCCCCCGCGGATTCGGGTTAGACCCCTCGAAGGTCTACCACGACTCGGATCTCCAGCCACCACACGACTACGTGGCCTTCTACAAGTGGCTGCGAAACTCCTTCGAGGCCGACGCCGTGGTCCACCTGGGCACGCATGGCTCGCTGGAGTGGCTACCGGGCAAGACGGTCGGGCTCGACGGCGAGAGCGCGCCCGACCAGCTCGTCGACGACATCCCGAACGTCTACCCGTACATCATCAACAACCCCGGCGAAGGGACGCAGGCAAAACGCCGTTCCTACGCGGCGGTCGTCGACTACCTCACGCCCGTGATGTCCAATGCGGGTACGTACGACGAACTCGCCGACCTGGAAGAACTCGCGGACCGCTACCGGGAGGCCGGGATGGAGGACGCCCGGACCGACGACGGCGAGCACCTCGCTGATCTCATCCGGGAAACCGTCGACGAGCAGGACCTCGCGGTCGAACTCGGCATCGCCGGGGAGGTCGACGAGAAAGCCGACGTCCGGGGCCCGGAGGAGGCCGGAACGACGCTCGCTGAGGGCGACGTAGAGGGCGAGGACGTGGACATCGAGGAACTCGTTGAACGGATCCACGAGTACATCACCGACGTCAAGACCACCCAGATCCGGCTTGGGCTGCACACGATGAGCGAGCCGCCGGCCGGCGACCGCCTCGTGGAGTATCTCGTCGCGCTCACCCGCCTGGAGAACCCGGGCGCGCCCTCGCTGCGCGAGAGCGTCGCGGGCGTGCTCGGCGTCGACTACGAGCGGATGCTCGATTCGCCCGGCGAGTACGACGACCGGCTGGGGATGACCTACGCGGAGGCGGCCGACGACGTGTACGAGACCAGCCTCGACCTCGTGGAGACGCTCGCGGAGTCCGACTTCGACGTGCCCGAGTCGGAACTGGAGGCCGACGAGGACAGCGAGGTGAACATGAATCTCCTGGTCGTGGACATCGACCCGCTCGGCGACTCGCGAGCGAGCGGCGGCGCGCACGACCAGCTCCGCGAAGCGCTTTCGTACATCTGCGAGGAGGCCGCACCACGCGTCCGGAGCGCGGAGGACGAGGTTCCGCGGACCGCAGACGCCCTCGACGGCAACTACGTCCCGCCAGGTGGTAGCGGCGCACCCACTCGCGGCGGCGTCGACCTGCTGCCGACGGCGCGGAACTTCTACACCCTCGACCCGCGGAAGGTGCCGGCAAAGAGCGCCTGGAAGGTCGGAAAGGAGATTGCCGACGGCGTGGCGGAGCGCCACCACGAAGAGAGCGGGGCGCAAGGCGCCGCGGAACAGTCGAGCGGCGAGAAGAGCGAGCCGGGAGACTCCGGCGAGTACCCGGAGGAGGTCGGCGTCGTCGCCTGGGGGACCCCCACGGTCCGGACCCGGGGCGAGACGGTCGCACAGGTGCTCGGCCTGATTGGCGTCGAACCGCAGTGGACCGACGCGGGCCGGGTGGACGGGGTAGAGCCGATTCCCCTCGACGAACTGGGCCGGCCCCGGATCGACGTGACGACGCGTGTCTCCGGGCTCTTCCGGGACGCCTTCCCCGCAGCGGCGGGCGTCATCCACGACGCCGTGGACGCAGTGGTCGACCTGGACGAACCCCACGAGATGAACTACGTCAAAAAGCACGTCGAGGAGGACACAGAGGAACTGGCAGCCCAGGAGAGCATCGGCGTCGAGGAGGCCCGCGACGCGGTGACCGACCGCGTGTTCACGACCCGGCCTGGCGGCTACGGCGCGGGGACGAACAAGGCCGTCGACGAGGGTAACTGGGAGGATCGCTCGGACCTCGCCGACGTCTACGTCCAGTGGGGCGGCTACGCGATGGGTTCGCGCGGTCGGGTGAGTGAAGCACACGACGCCTTCGAGCGCCGCCTCTCCTCAGTCGAGGCGACGGTCAAAATCGAGGACACCGCGGAACAGGACGAGTTCGACTCCTCGGACTGGTACGCCTTCCACGGCGGGTTCATCTCCGCAGTCAGCGAGATTGCGGGCGAGGAACCCGCCTCCTACGTCGGCGACTCCTCCGACCCGGACAACGTCGACATCTACACCAACGAGGAGAAGGTACGGAAGGCGATGCGCGCCCGCGTGCTGAACCCCGAGTGGATCGAATCGATGGAGGACCACGACTACAAGGGCGCGGGCGACCTCTCGACGACCGTCGACGTCGTGCTGGGCTGGGACGCCACGACGGGCGTCGTCAGCGACCGGCTCTGGGAGGGTGTGGCCGAGCGGTACGCCCTCGATGCGGACCGTCAGGAGTGGTTCGAAGAGGTGAACCCCTGGGCGCTGGAGTCGATCACGGACACCCTGCTGGAAGCGATCGACCGCAGCCTCTGGGATGCCGACGAGACGACCAGGGAACGATTACAGGACGTCAACCTGCGCGTCGACGGAGAACTGGAGGCCAGGGCTGACGCTGGCGACCACGGTGCAGTGGGGGAGGTGGGTTCCGATGACGACTGACGCGAGCGGCGGAGCGGACAACGAGCGAGGCGAGTTCGAGGAGTACGCCGACCTCGGCGCGACGACGGAGAACGCGATGGAGATCGCGGAGACGAGCATGGACCGCGTCCGCGAACTCGTCCCCGACGAGACGCTCGCAGATCGGATCAGACAGAAGTCCGTCCACGCGACCGGCGACTCCGAGTTCCAGTACCTGGTGCGCTTTACCGGAAGCGACGCGGACGGTGACGACGACAGCGCGCCGGTCCGTGCCGGCGCCCGGGCGGTCCTCGACGAGCGGCCCATCGTGACCGACATCACGATGGTGAAGGCGGGCATCACCGGTCGGGGACACGACTGTCCCGTCCGCAAGGCCATCGGCAACGGTGCCGAACTGGCCGCCGAAACCGGGATGACCCGGACCGCCGCATCGGTCCTCGAACTGGACAGGGAGGGCGTCTACGACGGTGCAATCGCCGTCGTCGGGAACGCCCCCACCGCCGCGCTCGCGCTCGCGGACTGCATCGAGGACGGGACCAGGCCCGCGGTCGTCGTGGCTACCCCGGTGGGCTTCGTGAAGGCCGCCGAGAGCCGACAGCGCCTTCGAGAGACGTCCCGGGAGTACGACGTCCCGACGATCACCAACGTCGGCCGGCGCGGCGGGAGCGGCCTCGCGGCGGGGCTGACGAACGAACTCGTCCACGTCGCGAGTGACACCCGGAAGGGCGAGGTCGAGCTATGAGTAGCGACGGGGTCGACGACTACGACCTCGATGCGGGGCCGGATCCGGCGACGTTCGCGGCGGCGAACCCCGAGGACCCTGCCCCGGACGACCCGGTCCACGCCGTCGGTATCGGGCCCGGAAATCTCGACTTCCTGACGCCACGGGGGCGCCGTGCAATCGAGGCTGCCGACGTCGTGGTCGGCTTCGAGACAGTGATCGAGTTCGTCGCCGAGGTGACTGACGCGGAGCTGCTGACCTGCGGGTACTCGGACGAGGCGGAGGCGCTGTCAGCCTTTGCGGACCGCGTCGGTGACGGTGCGTCCGGGGCCGCGGCCCTGATGGGCGATCCGAACCACTCGGGGTACCAGTTCGTGGGGAAGGTAAAGCGGGCTGTCGACCGCCCCGTCAGGATTGTGCCCGGCATCTCCTCGCTCCAGGTCGCCGCGAGCCGGGCGCGGACGCCGATGGAGGGGGCTGCCTTCGTGACGCTGCACAAGAGCGGCGATCTCGGGGGCGATCTGGTGCGACTGCACGAGTCCGTCGGAGACCGACACTTGCTCGTCCTCCCCCGGCCGTTCGACTGGATGCCGGGGGACGTCGCCGCAGATCTGCTAGACGCTGGCGCGTCATCGTCTCTCGACGCGCTCGTGCTGGAGCGGCTCACCCACGACGACGAATCGGTGACGCGGACCACGCTCGGACGGCTGGCGGACCACGCTGGCAGCGGCAAGGAGGGGACGCCGTTCTCGGACCTCTCGGTACTCGTCGTCCGGAAGGGCATCTGACATCCTCCCCGCCCCGTCCTGGCGAATATCTATCATGGCTTCTGTCGACCAGTATATCAACCGTTCCGTCGATCAGTATCGTCCACGTAGGCCCAGACCCGGGGAATACATCCGGCGGACGGACCAACCTCGCGTATGCCCACACTGAGAGCGACGAAAGTCGAGACCCGCCGGTTCGTCTTCCCGGGCGAGTCGAACGCGTCGATGACTGCCCACGGCGGCGACCTCGTGAAGTGGATGGAACAGATCGGCGGCATGAGCGCGATGCGCTTTGCCGGGACGGACGTCCTGACTGTCGGGATGGACGGGGTGCAATTTCACCGCCCCATCCCGCAGGGCTCGATCGCGCTGTTCGACGCCTACGTCTACGACTCGGGGGCTACGAGCGTGAGGGTGCGTGTCCGCGGCTACGATGAAAACCGCCACACGGCCGAGCGAACCCTCGCCACGGAGGCGCTGATGCTACTGGTTGCGGTCGACGACGGGGAGACGGTCACCGTCCCGGACCTGACCGTCGAAACCGCCGAGAGTGAACGCCTGCGTGCAACAGCAACGAGCGAAGGCGACGAGTGACACCACCTGCGAGCCCTCGACGCCTCTGCGACCCTTTTTGATCGCAGAGCGCGTAAGTGGGTGTATGCTGGATGTAACTCCGCCGGAGCCACCGGACCTCTCGCCGGCGATGGCGGCCGACGACGAGGGCATCGACAACGAGGAGTACCGCCGCGAGGAACTCCAGGCGTTTCTGAACGACGGGGCATGGGAGGAAGCCTTCGATAAGTGGGCGGCCCGGACCGACCTCGGCGAGCGGGAGTGGGGGATCGTCCGCGACCTCGAGCTCACGCGGGAGTACGACTTCTTCTGGGACGACTTCGCCGGTCGCGTCGGCTATCACGCCCCCGGCCTGCCCGACGACTGGCGCGAACGGGACCTCCATCCCGGCCTCGAGTCCTGGGAGACGGTTTCGGGCATCAACGCGGGGCTGACCGAACTCGGCCAGACCGTCTGTGATGTTCTCAAGGGTGAGTACATCGACTGGGAGAGTGACTTCGAGGGCCCCGACGACCTCCCCGACTTTTGATCACTCCCGGGGGACGGTAATATTCTTTACTGGCCCGCCACACTCCGCGCACGTTTCCACCCGCTCACTCGTCTGTACGTGCGCCCCACACTGCCGACACTCGAAGATGTGTTCGTCGGGCGGATCGTACGGATCGCTTCGATTCATGTCTCGAGTGTTCTTGGCACTTTCTACTCATATCTGTTCCGTAATACCTCTTCTAGGAATATTAATATCTATACTCAAGGATAGAAAGTGAACATTCGTCCAGTTCTGTTACTGCGCGGCCGCAGAATCGCGTCAGGGCCTCGCGTGCGGGCGGCCGGGAGCCGAAAGCCGTATCGGCATACCCGGCCTGTGGCCGGACATGAGCCTCGAGGATCTGACCGAGGACGTGCAGGACCGCTACGGCGACCTGGGTGAGGACATCGCAGTCAATCTGGACAGGGAGACGCGCAACGAACTCGCGATGCTGTCGGTCGCACTCGAACCCGAGGAGACGGACGAGCTCGTCCGCCGGGCCGTCCACATGCTCTTCCAGACGGCCGTCGAAACCGGTAACCTCGATTTCCACCTCCGGAGCGGCTACGACGCGACCTACGACGAGTATCTGTCCGGGATGACCTTCGAGGAGATGACCGGCGGCGGACAGTTCCCACAGCCACAGCAAAACGACGACCGGCGCTACCAGTTCTAAACCTGTGAACAATGTGGACCCCCTGTGGGGTCGAACATTCGACGCCGAAGCGGTCGATCGGCAGGTTCGAGGGGACGTCAGTTATAATTGTGCGTACCGTCAACCTTCGGGTAAGGGCTGCGCGGCATGAGCGACACCGAGAGGAAAATCGAGGACACGCAGGGCAAGTTCATGCGGGCCGTCAAGGGCGGCCGGGAACTGAGCGACGCCTCGTGGCAGCAGTGTCGGGTCGTGTTGACGACCGAGCGGATCGTGCTCGTGGCCGACGGGAAGCTCTCGATTTCGCTGTCGGACATCGACCAGATGGGCGAGCGCTACGACGTCAACCAGGAGGCTGCAACCGAGTCCGACTACTCGACACTGTACGTCGGTGAAGACGTCGTTCTCCTGACGACGGGCGACCACGAGACGTTCCGGACGAACTTCTACCGGTCGATCCTCGACAACGCCATCATCTACGTCCAGCACCCGGCGGTCGAGGGCGGTGTCATCCAGAACGCCGAGTGGCAGCGGGGCCGTCTGAAGGTCACCGGAGACGCCGTTCGGATGGTCCTGGAGGACGGCCAGAAGTTCGCCATCGATCGCGACGACATCGGCGACCTGGCGACCGACGAGAAGGTCGTCGCCGACGAACAGCGCGCTGTCATCGAGGTCGAACACACGGACGAGGAAGGGACGAGCGTCGAAACCCACCTCTCGGGGCGCGACCACCACATCTCCGTGCTCGAACAGCTCCTCGAGGAGGGCGCCGAGCGCAACCGTGCCGACCTCGATCTGGACCCCGTCGAGCGCCGGGTAGTCATGGCACTCTACTCCGGGGTTTCACCGTTCGCTATCTCCGAGTTCGTCGGCATCGACGTCGAGAAGGTCGAGGAGATCTACGACCGGCTCATCGAACTCGACGTGATCGAGGTGGTCCGCGAGCGTACGGAGGTCGGCCTGACCGCCCGCGGGCGAAAGGTCGCTGGCGAGGCGATGGGCGAACGGTGAGACTCCGCCGCCGGGTGGATCGGCCGGGGCCCGTTCAGAGTGTCCGTCGCCCCTCCGCGTCGACGGTCGCGGCGAAGACCGGCAACATGGGGAGGACGGTGTCCGCGATCGAGCCGTTGAACTCGGCGAAGAGGTCGGCCATACCGTCGACGACCTCGTCCTCGAAGCCGGCAGCGCGGAGCGCCTCCGGCGAGAGCCGGGGCTGGTATGGAGTAGACTCCACGAACGACGCGACCTCGTCGCGTGCCGCCTGCGAGGCTGGCTCGAACGTCCTCTCTTCGCGCACCGGTTCCAGGTCGTCCCAGACAGTTTCGATATAGTCCGGCCACTGGACGAGACAGCGGTAGATGCTCGGCAACCCCTCGTCGAGGCTGTGGAATGCCTGGATCTCCGCGACGGTTTCGGCGAGGGCGTCGGGCGTCTCCGTGAACGCTGCCATCGTGGGCGGGATGCCCCGGCCGGCGTCGATGTGGTCGGGAAAGGGTGCCAGCGCCGCGGCGTCGTCGGGCACGTCAGTTCCAACCGGACCGCCGGACAGCGAGCGATCGAGCATCGCGAACAGGACGGCGAGGCGCGGCCCGACGACATCGAACGTGGCGAGTTGCCCGCGAAGCTGGCCGTACTCGGCCGGCCCGACGTCGAGGTGTTCCCGCCGGTAGCTCGGAAGCTCAGTCCGGTCCTCGATTGCCCCGAGCACCGCGTCGCGGTAGGCGACCGTGTAGCGGGCAAAGGCCTCGGTCTCGAAGACGGGTTCGACCTGGCCCCAGACGTACCGGGCGAACTCGGGCTGGTTTGCCACTGTCGTCCGGAAGATCCAGTTGATGAAGGGCGCGCGGAACGTTTCCTTGATGTTCTCGTAGAGGCCGCGCTGCCACCCGGTCGCCTCTGATTCGTACAGCTGGCTGCTCGTATTCACGGTCAAATCCTCTCCGGAGGTCGTGACCCTGCTCGGATCTGTCCACGCGTGGCGATAACCTGTGACATAGGAGGAAATACAGCACGTGCCGGATTAAGAGTCCGGGGTTTCGGGTTCACCACGGGGGACAATCGGCGGGTATCACTCGGGGGCGGCGTCTTCCGGGACCCGACCATCGACGAGTGACTCGTCGGAGTACTCCTCACGGAGGGCCTGCTTGTCGAACTTGCCCGTTGCCGTCTTCGGTATCGCCTCGATCGTGACGACGTTGTCGGGGACCCACCACTCGGGGTAGGCATCACGAACGTGTTCGCGGATGGCTTCGGCAAGTGCGTCCCCGCCCCGATCTTCTCCCCGTCCTTCCGTGGGCACGGCAAGCGCGAGCGGGCGCTCCTGCCAGCACTCGTGTGGGGCACCGACGACCGCCGCCTCCCGGACACTCTCGTGGGCCATGATCTCGTTTTCGAGTTCGACCGAGGAGATCCACTCGCCGCCGCTCTTGATGACGTCCTTCCTCCGGTCGACGATCTCGATGTAGCCGTCGGCGTCGACGGTGACGACGTCGCCGGTTTTCAGGTAGCCGTCGTCGAACTCCGCATCGTCGGCTTCCGGGCGGCCGAAGTACTCCGTCGTCACCCAGGGGCCACGGAGCTGGAGTTCGCCAAAGTCCTCGCCGTTCCACGCGACCTCTTCCCCGTCGGCGTCGACAACGCGGAACTCCAGCCCCGGCAAGATCAGCCCCTGCTTGACTCGCTTGTCCAGGCGCGTCTCGTAGCCCGCATCCTGCAGGTCGGCCCTGACGTGGGCTGCCGACCCGATGGGTGTCGTCTCCGTCATCCCCCACGCGTGGAGGACGGACACGCCACGGTCGTCGAAAAAGCGGATCATCGACTCCGGGGCGGCGCTGCCACCCACCACGAGCGTCTCGAGTTCCGAGAGGTCGACGGCGGTTTCCTCGGCGTACTCCATCAGGCCGATCCAGACCGTCGGGACGCCAGCCGCGATGGTGACGCCCTCGGACTCGATGAGGCCTGCGACGTCCTCGGGGGACGGCTGTGGCCCCGGGAAGACGTGGGCTGCCCCGCCCGCGGTAGCGGCATACGGCAACCCCCAGGCGTTGACGTGGAACATCGGGACGACCGGCATCACGACGTCGTCGTCAGCCATCGGGATTCCCTGGGGCGACTGCATCCCCATCGTGTGTGACCACAGCATCCGCTGGGTGTACGCGACGCCCTTCGGCTTCCCAGTGGTGCCGGAGGTGTAACACATCCCCGCGGGCCGGTCGCCGTCGAGGTGTGGCCAGTCGTACGACGTCGGGTAGCCGTCGACGAACGCCTCGTAGGCGACGACGGGTTCCAGGTCAGTCTCGGGGATCTCCTCGCCCATCACCACGTATCGTTCGACCGTCTGGAAGGCGTCCGGGTCGTCCGCGACGGCCCCTTCGAGCGTCTCGATCAGGGAATGGTCGACGAAGATGGCCCGATCCGAGGTGCTCTCGACGATGTACTGGAGGTGGCCGTCGGGCAGGAGCGGGTTGATCGTGTGCAACTGGGCACCGACACCCGGCACGCCGAAGTACGTCTCGAAGTGGCGGTGGTGGTTCCAGCAGACGGTCGCCAGCCGCTCGCCGTCCCCGTAGCCGGCGTCGTCGAGTGCGTGAGCCAGCTGTGCCGTCCGCTCGGCGTAGGTCCCATAGTCGTACCGCTCGACCCCTGTGTGCGTCCGGGAGATAATATCTGTGTCCGGGTACAGCCGCGACGCGCGCCACAGAAACGGCGTCAGTGTCTGAGATCTGCCACCGGGCATCGTTCTATCTTCGACTGCGACTGCCTGGTTATAAAACCGTGGGTCGGACACGCTATGCCGTCCCCGAGTGGGGCGGCGGGAGCAGGACGTCGGTTTCGGGATGGGTCGTCCGCCACTCGCCCCAGGTCGTCACCGTCGCCGGCAGAATCTCGAGTTCTGCACCGCGCTTGGGGCCACAGATCGCCCGGGCGAGGATCTGACTCCAGTAGCTTCGCGTCGCGTGGTCGTACATGACCAGGTTGCCAGCGGGACGGACGCCCACGCCGGTGTCGGATCGCGTGAATCCCTCCGTCCGGTTCTGCAGGGCGCTATTCTCGACGCGGACGTCGGGCGGCCGCCAGAGCAGGCCCGACACCTCGAAGGCGGTCGCCTCGCCGTCGACCGTCCGGCGTGCCACCATCCCGCTCCGGCACAGCGAACAGTAGGTGACGAGTGCCGGCCCGCCGGATCGGACGCTGTCGTTGACGATCTCGTGGTGGTAGAGCACGTCGAACGGGTAGGCACGGCTGAGGTCGCCCGCCTCGAGCGCGACGACGACATTCTCGTCCGGCAGGTGGCCGGCCGCGTCGGTCTCGTAGCGGTCGGGTATCTCGTGGCCCCTCCACGCCGGCGCAGTCACCGGATCGACGATAGCGCGAATAGAGAACTCCGGGCGGACCGACTCCTCACAGACGGTCGGCGGGATGCCGAGTTCCGCCAGCGGC
>JAZKRS010000012.1:0-55783 GCA_036626435.1 Haloarculaceae archaeon
TCGGGTTGGTCAGCGTCCCGGGGATGAAGCGGCCGGTGCGGGCGCGTGCGCCGACCGCCTCGGCGAACTTCTCGGCCGGGAAGCGGCCGTACTGTCGCGAGGACGCCACGAGGATCTGCTCGGGGTCGTAGTTCGCGAGGAAGCTCGCCGCGGTCCGGATGCGCTTGTCGGTCATCGAGACGTCCAGCACGTACAGCCCGTCGGTCCGGACGCGGTGGATGAACCGCTCCATGTCCTGGGTCTTCTGCTGGGTGCCGATGTGGACGCCGGCCCCCAGGTAGTCGTCGACCGGGATGAGGAGGTCGGCCTCCTCGTCGGGCATGACGTCCTCGTCCAGGTCTGGCCCCGCGTCTGACTCGGCCTCGGCCTCGGCGGCCTCGGCGGTCGGTTCCTCTGTCTCGGCCTCCGCGCCCTCGCCGACCGTCTCGGCAACCGCACCGGCGTCTCCGGTGGGGTCGACGTCCGATTCGGACGCGTCGAGGCCTTCCTCTTCGTTTCCGCTCATGCGTTGTGTTCGATCCTGATGAGTTCGTTCAGCTTCGCGGTGCGCTCGCCGCCGACCGCGCCCGTCTTGATGTACGGGGCGTCGGTCGCGACGGCGAGGTGTGCGATCGTCGTGTCCTCGGTCTCGCCGCTGCGGTGTGAGATGACCGGGTCGTAGCCCGCCGCGACCCCCTGCTCGATTGCGTCGACCGCATCCGAGAGCGTCCCGATCTGGTTGGGCTTGACGAGGATGCTGTTGCCCGCACCCTCCTCGATGCCCCGCTCTAAGCGCTCGACGTTGGTGACAAAGAGGTCGTCGCCACAGATCAGCGTCCGGCCCGGCCCGCTATCCGAGGCGCGTTCTGCCTCGCTGCCCACTCTGTCGGTCAGTTCAGCAAAGCCCTCGAAGTCGTCCTCGTCCAGCGGGTCCTCGACGTAGGCGAGGTCGTACTCCTCGATCAGCCCGGCGACGTACTCGATCTGCTCGTCGGTATCGCGGACGCGGTCGCCGTAGACGTACCCGCCGGCCTCTTCGTCGTACAGTTCGGCCCCGGCCACGTCCAGCCCGAAGCGGATCTCGAAGCCGACGGCGTCGCTGACTGCCTCGACGGCTGTAGCGGTGACTTCGAACGCGGTCGCGTCGTCGATAGAGGGGGCCCACGCGCCCTCGTCGCCCTTGCCGCAGGCGACGCCGCGCTCTTCCAGGATGTCGGCGACCTCGCCGTGGACGGCCGCGTTCGCAAAGACCGCCTCCTCGACGCTGGGTGCGCCCACCGGCGCCGCGAGGAACTCCTGGATGTGGGTCGCGTCCGCGGCGTGTTCGCCGCCGCCGATGACGTTGCCCAGGGGGACCGGGAACGTGTTCCCCCGGAAGGCCCCGCCCAGGTGCTGGAACAGCGGGAGGCCGGCCACGTCGGCGCCGGCCTTGGCCGCGGCCATCGAGATGGCGACGGCGCTGTTGGCGCCAATCTGCGAGAAGTCGTCGGTCCCGTCCGCAGCATGGAGCGCGGCGTCGACGGCGCGCTGATCGCCGGCGTAGACTTCGCCGACGAGTCGCGGGACGACCTCCTCGCGGGCGCGTGCGATCGCCTCCTCGACGGGGAGCTCGATGGCCTCGTACTCGCCCGTGCTGGCGCCCGATGGCGCCTTCGCGCGGCCGAACCCGCCGCTTTCAGTCCGGACGTCGGCCTCGACAGTGGAGTTGCCCCGCGAGTCGAGCACCCGCCGGAGGCTGACGTCCGTGACCAGTGTCACTCCTCGTCACCTCGACGGATGGTGAAGGGGAGCACGTCTGCGTCGAACTCCTCGGCGGCGATGAGAATTGGCTGGGTCTGATCAGTGTCGACGAGGACGGGCGCGCCGTAGGCGACCTGCAACGCCCGTGCGCCGATGATGCGTGCCTTCTCGTAGCGGTTGTCTGTCCTGGCCATGCTCATTGATAGGGTGCGACGATGTCGACCAGGTCCTTGTGCGAGACCAGCATCCGGCGACAGCAGTGTCGCTCGACGCCGAGTTCGTCGAGCACCTTTTCGGGATCTTCCGGGTTCTTGGTCTCGCGGGTACGCGCCTTGAACTCCTCCCAGTGTTCCCCGACGACGGTGCCACAGGTGAAACACCGGACTGGAACCATCATGGTTAGCGGTAGGACTTCTGGTAGCGAGCCCGTGCGCCCGGGCCGCCCCACTTCTTGGATTCGCTCTGGCGGACGTCGTTGACCAGCAGCGAGCGGTCGAACTCCATGAAGGCGTCCCGGAGTTCGGCGTCGCTCGTGTGGTCGACGAGGCCGCGTGCGATGGCGGTCCGGATGGCGTCGGCCTGCCCCATGACACCGCCGCCCTCGACTGACACCTCGACGTCAATCTCCTCGCGGAGGTCGTCAGAGGCGATGCGGAACGGTTCGAGCATCTTCAACCGGGCCAGCTCCGGATCGATCAGTTCGACCGGACGGGCGTTGACCCGCACTCGTCCCTCGCCGTCGCGGATCGTCGCGCGTGCGATCGCCGTCTTCTTCTTGCCTGATGTGTTCGTTACCATGTTACCGACGCTCCGAGTGATTCGCTCACGTCTCCCAGCGAGACGAACTTGATGTTCGAGAGCCGATCCAGCGACGTTCCCTCGAGGACCTCCGCCTCGTCGTACGGGTTGCCGACGTAGACGCGGACGTTCTCGAAGGCCTCCCGACCCCGCGGCGTCTTGTAGGGGACCATCCCGCGGATCGACCGCTTGAAGATGCGGTCGGGCCGCTTGGGGTACATCGGCCCCCTGTCGGAGCCGTGTTCGCGGCGGGCCTGGAACTTCTCTGTGACGTCGCTCTCCCGGCCCGTGATGACTGCCCGCTCGGCGTTGACGACGGCGACGCGCTCGCCGTCCATCGCTCGCTCTGCGACCTGCGAGGCGACGCGGCCGAGGATGCAGTCGCGGGCGTCCACGACGATGTCTGCGTCGAACTCGGCGACGCTCATCGGATCACCCGCACGTTCGCGCCCTCTGGGTTGTCTTCGAGTGCCTGTTCGAGTTTCATAGTATCGCCGACCTGTTCGATCTTGGTCTCCGCGGTGCCCGAAAAGTCGACTGCGGCGACGGTCACGTCCTTGCGGAGCGTGCCGCTGCCGAGCACCTTGCCGGGGACGATGACCGTCTCCTCTTCCTGGGCGTACCGCTCGATGCGGCCCAGGTTGACCTCGGCGTGCGTGCGCCTCGGCTTCTCGAGGCGCTCGGCGACGTCTGACCACACGTCGCCGCCGGAGTTCCGGGCAGCCGACTTCAGGTCGGCGATGAGACTGCTGAGTCTCGGGTTCGTCTTGCTCATGACCTACCTCCTTGAAAATGCAGGGAGCAGGATTTGAACCTGCGGACCCCTACGGGACAGCGCCCTGAACGCTGCGCCGTTGGCCTGACTTGGCTATCCCTGCTCGCATACGTGGGTTTCGTTCGTCCCCTCAAACCGCTTTCGGTCCCGGACCCGCCGCTCTCCGGCGGGGTCTGAACCTGGCTGTGGGGACGACCTGTGCTCATAGCTGGACTGCCTCTCTGAGTTCGTTCGCGCGTGCCTCCAGGCTGTCGATGGCCCGGACAACCAGATCGTCGACGTCGAAGGAGCCGTCGGTCTCGACGTCGAACACGAACGCGTTCTCGACGTCGTGGACCTTGAGGTCCTTGCCGGGGTACCGGTTCGTGAGGTCGTGGTCGAAGCGCCCGGTCGGGACCAGTTCGCCGTTCTCGGGCGTCTCGCCCCCGGCCCCGACGGCGTGTTCGGCCTCCTGTTCCTCGATGACCCCGCGCAGGATGTGGGGCTCGTCGTCTGCGAACTCGCCTTTCTCGCCGACGACCTCGACGCGCTGGAGGTGACGGTAGCCGACCGCGACGCCGCCCTGGTGTTTGGCGTGTTCCCGGCCCGTATCGAGGACCGCGTCGGCCTCGACTTCGAGGCGCTGGCTCTTCTTCAGGTCGATGATGGGGATGTTCCCGTCGGCCGGCCCGACCATCCCGTCGGCCGAGACCAGATCGCCCGAGTACGCGGTCTCGGGGCCCTCGACGTCGAGCGAGAGCGTCACCTCCTCGCCCTCCTCGAACTCCCCGGGCGGGGTGGTCAGCGGGACCAGCCCGAGCCGGTGGCCGATCTGCTCGTCGAACATCACGCTCGAGTTCTCGATGACGCGGACGGTGTCGATGCTGAAGGTGGGCACGTCGGCGATCATCGCCCGGCGGATCCCGTTGGCAAAGGCCGGCGTGATGGGGCGGACGAGAAAGCGCGCTTCCCGGTCGCCCCCGTCGACGAACTCGACTTCGTACTCCTCTGGCATTGTTCAGAATCCTGCGTTCTTTGGGCCGCGGGTGCCGTCGTGCGGGATCGGCGTCACGTCCTCGATGCGACCGATCTCGAGGCCCGCACGGGCCAGCGCACGGATCGTCGCCTGTGCGCCCGGCCCGGGGTTGGTCTGCTGGTTGCCGCCGGGGCCGCGCACGCGGACGTGGACGCCCTCGACGCCCTGTGCCCGGACGTCCTCGGCGACCTCCTCGGCCATCTGCATCGCGGCGTAGGGCGAGGCCTCGTCGCGGTTCTGCTTGACGACCGTCCCGCCGCTGGATTTGGCGAGCGTCTCCGCGCCCGTCATGTCGGTGATGGTGATGATGGTGTTGTTGAACGATGCGTGCACGTGGGCGATGCCCCAGATGTCGTCGTCTGCCATGTCAGTGGTCCTCCGCTCGTTCGGGGTGGAGTTCGTCCGTCAGCGCCGACGCGCTGTCGAAGCCGACCGTGTCCTCCTCGCCGACCGACACCATGTACGACGGCGTGCCGACGCGCTGGCCGTCCACGACGATGTGGCCGTGGCCGATGAACTGCCGGGCCTGGTTGGGCGTGTTCGCGTAGCCCTTCCGGTAGACGACCGTCTGGAGGCGCCGTTCGAGGACGTCAGTCACGTCAAGCGACAGCACGTCGTCGAGCGAGTCCTCGGCGGCGAGGATGCCCAGCCGCTTGAGCTTGCCGAGGAACTCCTCGGCCTCCTTGCCGGTCGCCTCGGCGTCGCCCTGGGTCCGGCCCAGCAGCTTGCGGGCCTCCCGCCGGTAGTTGCGAAGCTCCGACTGTGCGCGCCACAGCTCCTCCTTGTTCTTGAGGCCGTACCTGCCGGTCAGACCCTGTTCCTCGGCGATGCGCTCGCCCTGGAAAGGGTGGTTCGGCGTCTCGTAGAACTTGGTGTTGGACCCGAGCGCCATCACTCACCGACCTCCTCTTCTGCCTCTTCCTTGATGGCCTCGACGTTGACACCGATGGTGCCCTCCGTCCGGCCCGTGGACTTGGTGCGCTGTCCGCGCACCTTCTGACCGCGCTTGTGGCGGACGCCCTTGTAGGAGTCGATCATTTTCATTCGGTTGATGTCCTGTCGGCGCGTCAGCTCGAGGTCGTTGCCGATCTCGTGGGTGGTCTCGCCCCCGAAGAAGTCGTTCCGGTGGTTCGCGAGCCACTCGGGGACCTCGTCGGCGAAGCCCTCCACGAGGGAGACAACGTCCTCTATCTTGTCGTCGTCGAGCGCGCCGAAGGTCTCCCGGCGGTCGACGCCGGCTTCTTCGGCGATGAGACGCGCGGCGCGCCGGCCGATGCCCTCCATCTCTGTCAGCGACCGCTCGACTGACTTCGTGCCGTCGAGGTCGGTCTGTCCGATGCGGACGAAGTATCGGATGTCCTCCTCCTCCTCCTCCTCGTCTGCGCTTTCGGGTTCTTCTGCACTCATGGGTAGTGGGTGTGTGCACGTCGTGGCGGGGATTCGAACCCCGGAGGCTTGCGCCACAGAGTTAGCAACCCTGCGCCTTGGGCCAGGCTTGGCTACCACGACACGCGGATGCCTGGGTACTTCCGCCCGCGCTTGCGGACTCGGGGCCTGATGCCCCTACAGATCGTACACGTATCTCTCCCCCCGGCGTATATAAACGCACCGGAACGCACCGTGCGTCTTCCCCCTGCCTCGTGCCAACATCTCAAGTGTGTCGGGGCCGTATCATCAGTAATGACAGACCGTGTCGTCGTGCCCGTCTCCGACCGCGAGTCACTCCGCTCGGAGCTCGAACGGTTCGCCGGGGCGGCGTTCAGCGAGCGCTCGGACGGCACGTTCGTCTGTGACTTCGCCGGTATCCCCCACTTCACGATCCGCTCGGGGGGCCGCGTCGACGCCGGGATGCCGCTGCACGCCTTCGAGGGCGAGGCCGATCGGTTCCTCTTCGACCACGATCGCGGCGAGGTGACAGTCGAGGCCGACCGGGACGGCGAGACGCTGTCCTACACGTTCCGGCGGCCCTGACGGCGCGAACCGGAGGACACAACCCTTACGCCGGCCCGCCGCCTACATCGAGTATGGTAGCTGACCCGCTGACGGCCGATGACGTCGAGGAGCACCTCGGGGACGTCTCGGACCCGGACCTCGGCGACGACATCGTCTCGCTGGGACTCGTAAACAGCATCGACATCGACCACGAGGGGGAAACGATCTCCGTCGACCTCGCGCTGGGAGCACCGTACTCGCCGACCGAGACGGCGATGGCCGGCGACGTCCGCGAGGCGCTGTCCGACCTGCCCCACGAGGTCACGCTTTCCGCGACGGTCGACCGCGGACTCGACCCCGAGGACCAGGTGTTCCCGGGCGTCCAGAACGTCGTCGCCGTCGCCTCGGGCAAGGGCGGCGTCGGCAAGTCGACGATCGCGGTCAACCTCGCGGCGGGGCTGGCGGATCTGGGCGCCCGCGTCGGGCTGTTCGACGCCGACATCTACGGGCCGAACGTCCCCCGGATGGTCGACGCCGACGAAGCGCCGAAGGCGACGGAGGACGAAGAGATCATCCCGCCCGAGCAGTTCGGGATGAAGCTGATGAGCATGGACTTCCTCGTCGGTGAGGACGACCCCGTGATCTGGCGCGGTCCGATGGTCCACAACGTCCTCACCCAGCTCTGGGAGGACGTCGAGTGGGGCAGCCTCGACTACATGGTCGTCGACCTGCCGCCGGGGACCGGCGACACCCAGCTGACGCTGCTCCAGAGTGTGCCCGTCTCGGGGGCGGTCATCGTCACGACTCCACAGGGGGTCGCGCTCGACGACGCGCGCAAGGGTCTGCGGATGTTCGGCGAACACGACACGCCCGTGCTCGGCATCGTCGAGAACATGTCCACCTTCCGCTGTCCGGACTGCGGGAGCGAACACCCCATCTTCGGCGAGGGCGGCGGGCACCAGCTGGCCGACGACGTCGAGATGCCGTTCCTCGGGGAGGTCCCGATCGACCCCGCGATCCGCGAGGGCGGTGACGAGGGGCGCCCGATGGTGCTCGGCGACGACGAGACGAGCGAGGCCCTCCAGGGGTTCGTCCGGAAGGCCGCAAACATGCAAGGCATCGTCCACAGACAGCGCATCGCCGGCCGCTAGTGCTTTGTCGACTGTCGGTTGCGTCTGACGCGCGACTGACGGGTTGCCGACATTTATCATCTTGCAGGATAACTTCCGTCCATGGGAGTCCGGTGTAAGCTGCTGGGCCACGTCCACGATTCCACGGAGTTCGAAGAGCGACAGGAGATGCGTCCGAACGGGACGGTCCTCATCTGTCGGGAGTACCAGATCTGTCGACGGTGTGGCGACCGGGAGGAGATGTACCGGAACGAACAAGTTCTGGCGTCCGAGACAGCCGAAGCCGACTCACGCACCGAGGAGACCACGACCGACACGGGTTCCAGTGAAGACGAGAGCGATCCGAATCAGGTCAACGAGCAGGACACAGCACGAGCGCCGGCCGAAGAACCCGACACCACAGACGGTGACTCACAGGCCGCCACGGCGACCCCCGACGCGGGCGGCGCAGACCACGTCACTGACGATGCGGTGATCGTGTCAGATTCGACGACGGATGCGAGCCCGTCGGCAGTAGACACTCCCACCAGGGCAGATGGGACGGGTCACTCGCTGACGGCACACGACGGGGGTGGTTCACCGACATCGTCGTTCGACCTCGGGAAAGACAGCCACGGACAGATTAGTTGCAAGAGCTGCGGACGGGAGTGGCGACGCGACGCGACCTCCCTCCGTGAGGGCGACCTTTGCCCTGGGTGTCGGGAGGCGTACGTCGAAGGGTCGTGATTAATACTGACGGCTATAAGCCCCCAACCGCGGCGAGACCGCCAGGGCCGCCTTATCCCACCAGCCGCCCGGACTCGATCTGTTCGTCCGGGACAGTCCCGTCGGTGTTCCAGCCCCGGACCTCGTAGTACCCGTCGAGTGCCGCCTCGAAGCCCTCGAGCTGGTCGGCGTACGGGACGGTGTCGTCCTCGCGGTCGAACCCGCGCTGGTTGTTGAAGTGGCGTTCGAGTTCGACGACGCGGGCCCCGACGGCCAGCAGATCCTCCAGGTCTGCCTCGAACAGCGCCTCGACCCGGTCGGGGTGTTCGGCGATCATCCCGCGGGAGAACCGACAGAGCACGCCACAGTCCTCCAGCGCGCGGAAGTTCTCCTGGTGAGCCACGGCTGGCGGTTTCCCCTCCAGACCCGCCGGGTCGAAGGCGTCGTCCTCGCCGACGAGGGGGTACTCCCAGGCGTAAAACGTCGAGTACATGTGGTCGGCTCCGCGGTTCGAAACCGCGTACGCGAGCCCCTGCCCGTTGAGGGTCCGCCCCTCGTGGGCCGCAAAATCCAGCCCCTTGACCGTCCAGTTCGGGACCCCGAGTTCGTCGTGACACCGGGCGATTCCCTCCGCGAGCGTGTCGCCGATCCCCTCGCGGCGAGCGATCTTCTCGACGGTCTCGTGGATGAGCTGTTCGTCCCCGAAGGCGTCCTCGCTGGCGAGGTAGGCGGCGATTGTGTTGCCACAGGAGATCGTATCCAGGCCGTACAGGTTACACAGCTCGTTTGACTGCATCACGTCGACGACGTCGTCGACCGCGCAGTTCGACCCGAAGGCCATTATCGTCTCGAACTCGGGGCCCTCGGTTTCGAGGCCGGTCTCCTCGTCGCGCGTCGGCAGCTTGCAGGCGAAGGCACAGACAGAACAGGTCCCGCGCTCGTGTTTCTTCGCCTCGACGGAGTCGCCATTGATGCCCTCGATACCCTCGAACTGGCGCTGGGAGAAGTACCGGGTCGGCATCCCCTCGACCTCGTTCGCCAGGTCGGTCACGGAGGTGGTGCCCTGTCGCTTCATGATGCTGTCGCTCCGGCCGGCGTCGGAGTGGACGTCCATCGCGACGGGGTCGATCTCGATCTCGGGGCGGGAGTCGCCCTCGAAGGTGATCGCCTTCACGTTCTTCGCGCCCAGCACCGCGCCCAGGCCGCCGCGGCCAAAGGCCCGCGACTCACTGGTCATGATCGAGGCAAAGCGGACGAGGTTCTCGCCGCCGGGGCCGATCGCGACGACGTGTTCGGCTTCGAGGCCGCGGTCGGCGACGTGTTCCGTCACCGCGGGGACGGTCGCACCCTCCAGGTTCGGCACGGGTTCGAACTCGACGCCCTCGTCGGTGACGTGAACGGCAAGCAGTTCCTCGGCCTCGCCCGTGATCTCGACGGCCCCGTTGCCGGTGTTGGCGAAGTTCCGCGACGTGAACCCTCCCGCATTCGAGGACGCAAGCCCGCCGGTCAGCGGCGAGACCGCCGTCGCGCTCATCCGCCCGGTGAAGCTCATCCGGGAGACCTGCAACGGCCCGGTCGTGAGATACAGGCGGTTCCCCGGGCCGAGCGGGTCGGCGTCGAAGGGGATCCGATCGTGTGCGAGCTTCGTCGCGACCCCGCGGCCGCCGATGAACGCCTCGAACACGTCGTCTATGTCTTCCCGCGTGGCTGTCCGTTCCCCGAGATCGATCGAGAGGAGCGGTCCCGTGCCGTGGAGCATGAGACGTTGTGCGACCCGGGCGAACTTAAACACTCAGTCTCTCCCGACACGAACTCGTCGTCGGAGGGGCCGGGCTACTGGTCCGGTTCCCCGGCGACCTGCAGGTCCGAAAGCGTCCACTGGACGACCCGCGCTTCGACCAGGTCGCGCTCCTCCGGGGGGTGTCCCTCGCTGCCGTTCTCGTAGGCGTCGATCGTCTCGCGGGCGGATTCGAGCATCTCCTGTTCCTTCCGTTGCTGGTCCTGTCGCTCCCGGACCGTGTTGGTAAGCGCCTCGAAGTCCTCCCGAAGATCGAAGTCCGCGCGGGCGGCGTTACACCGGCCGATGGGGTTCATGCCGGTCTCCAGGACGAGGTCGCGGACGGTCTCCCAGTCCGACGCACAGAAGTAGATGGCTACCTCACCGACGATGTCCCGCCAGGCGACCCGGCCGCTGTGTTTCATCGCCTCGATGGCTCGGGGTGGCAGGTCGAGCCGCCGGGCAGTGTCGGGGTCGCCACAGAGACAGCAGGGTCGCTCGCGCTTGCCCGTGTACATACTGCGGTATCGGGACCGTACCCGCTTGAGAATGGCGGTCGGCGACGGTCACAGGCCGGCGACGAACAGGAGGGCGAATGCGGCCACGAGGACAGCGACGACGACCAGCGTCGCCTGGCCGATGTTGGCCTGGAGGTCGGGATCGACCGTCCCGTCGCCGTTCGCGCGCGCCCGGTCCGTGAGCGCCCAGGGGACGACGCGGGCCAGGACGGGAGCGGGGTCGCGCCTGACCGTCGCCGCTGCCCGGGAGATGCTGACGACAGCGCGGTCGACGGTCGCGTAGAGTTCGGTGACGCCGACGACCAGCGCCCGCCCGCCGTAGAACGTCGCGCGGTTGTAGGCGTAGTCGATGTCGGGCACCTTCCCGACCATAGAGAGCGGCTTTTTCAGGATGGCGAAGCCGACGAGTCCCAGCGCGGCGAGCCCGAAGCCCTCGACGAGGTGGTCGACGGTGAACACAGCATACTTCGCGCTCTCGCTCTCGAACGCGACGTACTTGGCCGTCTCCGGCCCGGGGAGGATGGCGAACAGCGCCCCCGGGACCAGCCCGTAGATGACACACAGCGCCGCGACCGACCCCATCGCGATCTTCTGGCCGGCGTTGAGTTCGCGTCCCGGGACCGTCCGCTGGGCCTCGCCATGGAAGAAGGCGTAGTAGCCGAACTTGATAAACGAGAGGAACGTACCGACGCCTCCGAGCAGCAGGATGTACCACAGCGCGTCGAGGTGTTCCTTGTGGGCCGCCCCGACGACCATCCCCTTGCTGACGAAGCCGTTGAAGCCGGGGAAGCCGGCGATCGAGAGCGCGGCGATCCCGAAGACGATCCCGGTGAGGGGCATCTCGCGCCAGAGGCCGCCGAGCTTCTTCAGGCTCTCCGTGTCCGTCCGGTAGATGATCGCGCCGGCACACATAAAGAGGAGGCTCTTGTAGAGGATGTGGTTGAAGACGTGCCCGAACGCGCCGGAGAAGGACAGGGCGGTCCCGATGCCGACACCGGCGACCATGTAGCCGACCTGGGACTGGATGTGATAGGACAGCAGCCGGCGCATGTCGTTTTGCAGGAGCGCGACGAAGGCGCCGAAGACGGCCATCGCCCCGCCCATGTAGGCGATCCAGAGGTGTCCTTCCGGGAAGGCACGGCCGAGGCCGTAGACGCCGGTCTTCGTGGTGTAGACACAGAGGAAGACGCTCGCGGCGATGTGCGGCCGGGGGTAGGTGTCGGGCAGCCAGACGTGCAGGCCGATGTAGCCGACGTTGACGCCAAAGCCGAGCGCGTAGAACGCGGCCGGGATGCCGGGCGCGATGCCTTCGGCCGCGCCAAAGAGGAACGATCCGACCTCGACGTAGTGCCAGACGATCCCCGCGAGGATGAGACTGCCCCCCAGCCCGTGCCACAGCGCGTACCGGAAGCCCGCGCGGACGGCCTCCCCACCGTAGGTCCAGACGAGCAGCGTCGAGGCAACGCCCATCAGCTCGACGAAGAAGACGAAGGTCAGCCAGTCGCCGGCGAAGACCGCCCCCAGGCTCGTCCCGACATAGCCCAGCGCGAATGCTGTCTGTCGGTTGTCGGCCTCCGTCGCGTAGGAGTAGAGGACCGCGACGGCGCCGATAAAGGCGAAGATGAGCGCCATCAGCCGCGAGAGCGTGTCGACGTTGAACAGGACGGCCTCGAACCCGAGGAAGGTTACCTCCAGGTACCGGCCCGCCGGCACGGCGGCCGCCCAGGCGACAGTTCCGCCGGTCGCGAGCAGACCCAGCGCGTGCCCGACCCGCCGGGAGGTCAGCGCCACCACAACGGCGGCAGCGAGTACCACCAGTCCGGGCGGGACGACGGTCAGGAGGCTCACAGGACCACCCCCACGTTCGCCGCGATCTCCTGGACGATACGCAGGAAGACAAAGGCCGCCGGCGCGACGCCGAGCGCGACCGCGCCGCCCGCTGCGGTCAGTATCGGCCCGAGCATGAACCACGTGGACTCGGCGCCCGTCCAGCCGCTTTGCTCCCAGCCACCGGCGGGCGGCCCGCCGTGGTGGTCGTGGTCGTCGCTGTCGTGGTGGTCGTAGCCGCTCTCACTCTCCTGATTGCCACCATCAGCGCGCACGGCGTCAGATTCACCAGCGGCGGCCGCTTCCTCGATCCCCCCGCCCGCGAACCGGCCGCCGAGTTGACCCGAGAGCAGCGGCTTCCCGTCGTGGCTCTCGGGGCTCTCGAAGAAGGCCTGGTAGACGATCGGCCAGAAGTAGGCAATGTTCAACATGCCCGAGACCAGGAGCGCGATAGCGAAGATGCCCTGACCTGCGCTGACGCTGCCGATGAGCAGGTACCACTTGCTGACGAACCCTGCGAGCAGCGGAATCCCGGCCATCCCGGCGCTGGCGACGGCGAAGGCGGTCATCGTCAGCGGCATCCGCCGGCCGATGCCGGCCATGTTCGAGATGTCGTCGGTGTGGGTCTCGACGTGGATGGCCCCGGCACAGAAAAAGAGGGTGAGCTTCATGAACGCGTGGGCGGGGATGTGGAGCAGGCCGCCGACGATTGCCTCCCCCGAGAGGACGCCCAACCCGAGTACGATATACGAGAGCTGGCTGATCGTCGAGTACGCCAGCCGGCGCTTGAGGTTGTCCTTCCGGAGCGCGATGACACTCGCAGTCAGGAGCGTGAAGGTGGCGACCGCCGCGAGCGGGAGGCCGACGCCCAGTTCCCGCATCGTCTCGGGGCCGAACACGTCCAGGGTCACGCGTGCGATGCCGAACACGCCGCTTTTGACGACGGCGACGGCGTGCAACAGCCCGGAGACGGGCGTCGGCGCGACCATCGCGTCCGGCAGCCAGGAGTGGACCGGCATCAGCGCGGCCTTGACGCCGAACCCGCCCGCGAGCAATCCGAAGGCGAGGCGAGCAAACGCCGGGTCGGCCGTCGCCAGTTCGGCGATCCCGCCCGCCCCGAAGGCCGTCGTCCCGGTCATCCCGAAGACCAGTATCGTCCCCGTCAGGACCGCGACGCCGCCGAGGAAGGTGTACGCGAGATACTTCCGGCCGGCCGCTCGCGCCTCCTCGCTCTCGTCGTGGGCGACGAGCGGGTAGGTCGCGACCGTCAGGAGTTCGTAGAAGATGAAAAGCGTCACCAGGTTGGCGGCGAAGGCGACGCCGACGGCGGTGGCGAGGCTGGCGGCGAAGGAGGCGAAGTAGCGCGTCTGGCTGTGCTCGGAGAGCCCGCGCATGTAGCCGATGCTGTAGAGGCTCGTGATGACCCACAGCGCGCTCGCGAGCAGGCCGAAGAGTAGCCCCAGCGCGTCCACCCGCAGGACGAAGCCGACGTCGGCGACGAAGGTTCCGAGGTCGGTGACGTAGGCGTCGCCGGCGAGGACGCCCGGGACCATGCTCCCGACGAGGGCGACCTTCGCGAGGGCGGCGAGCATCGTCCACGCCTCCCGGAGGTTCGGCCGCCGGTAGGAGGCGACGATGAGCGGGATCGCGACCGCCGAGACCAGGACCGCCGCCAGCGGTCTGAGCGAGGCGACGTCGGTCACGCGCCGAACACCTCCGCGAGCGTCGGCTCGAGCAAGCTCTCGACCCCGGGCGCGATGAACCCGAGTGCGACTGCGGCGACGACCGCGAGGACGACGACGGCGATCATGCCGGGCGAGACTGGGGATTCGTCGCCCTCCGCCGTGACCGGCGGTTCGCCGCCGTCAGTCGAGACGGCCGTAAACGCCTGTGTCAGTTCGGCCTCGGCCGCCGGCGCCTCTGCGAAGTACATCCGCTCGACGACGCGGGCGATGTACGCGAGCGTCAGGAGCGTGCTCGCGAGGATGACGGCGGCGACGATCCAGGTCCCGCTACGGATCGCGCCGACGGCGATGTACCACTTGCCGACGAAGCCGACCGCGGGCGGGACGCCGACCAGCGCCAGCCCGAGGACGGCGACGGCCCCGGCCGCGATCGGGGCCCGACCGGCCAGCCCGGCGTAGTCGTCGATCGTCCGCGCGCCGGTTTGCAGGGCGACGACCCCGGCGGCCGCGAACAGGCCGCCTTTCAGCACCGCGTGGCCGAGCAGGTGGATGACGCCGCCGATCGCCGCGGACTCGGTCGTGAGCGCGAAGGCAGCGACGATCATCCCGAACTGCGAGACGGAGGAGTACGCGAGCATCCGCTTGATCTCCGACTGGGTGACCGCGAGGACGCTCCCCGCGATGATGCTGACCGCCGCGGCGTAGACGAGGGCGGTCCTGGCCATCGGGACCGCGGCGAAGAAATCGACCGTGAAGACGGTGAAGACGACACGGGCGACGGCGTAGGCCGAGACGGTCGAGACCAGCGCCGAGATGAACACGCTGACGCTGTCGGGTGCGAACGTGTACGCATCGGGCTGCCAGGAGTGGACCGGGAACAGCGCCACCTTGACGAGCAACCCCGTCACGAGCAGTCCGAAGGCCGCGAGAATCAGCCGCGAGTCGTAGCCGACCGCCGCGAACTGCTCTGCGAGGTCGACCATGTTCAGCGTCCCCGTCGCCACGAACGCGTAGCCGGCCCCGAGCAGGAACAGCGACGCGCCGATGGTCCCGAGGATGAGGTACTTCAGCCCGGCCACGGCGCTGCGCGTCGAGTCGCCGCTCGCGACGAGCGCGTATGCCGCGAGGCCGGTGATTTCGAGGAAGACGTACATGTTGAAGATGTCGCCGGTCAGCGTGACCCCCGCCAGCCCGCCGACGAGCAGCAGGTAGACCGTATAGAAGGCGTTTCCGCGCGGGCCAGCGCGGCGCGCGTAGGCCAGGACGGCGAGCGAGACGGCAGCCACGAGAACGAGCACCGGGGCCGAGAGCCCGTCGGCGACGAGTTCGATGCCAGCCGGCGGGACGAACCCGCCCAGTTCGTAGGGCGTCCGTCCGTCCTGGAGCACCGTCAGGAGGACGAACAGAGCGAGCCCCACCTCGAGGATAGCGGCGACGGCGGCGACGAGCCACCCCGAGCGGTCCCAGCGGAGACCGACAAACAGCGAGACGATGGCCCCGAGAATCGGGGCGACAACCGCGAGGACGATCGCGTCAGTCATCGGATTCCATCTCCGTGAGCAGGTCTGCTCTGAGCGTGCCGTACTCGTCGTAGATGCGGACCACGAGCGTCAGCGCGACCGCCGTCAGGCTCACCCCGACGACGATGGCCGTGAGGATGAGCACGTGGGGCAGCGGGCTGACGTAGGTCTCGACGCCCTCCTCGATGACCGGCGGGTGGCCCCCATCGACGACGGCCGAGGTGATGAAAAACAGGAAGATCCCCGTCTGGAAGAGATTCATCCCGATGACCTTCTTGACGAGGTTCCGGTCGCCGATGACCAGATAGAGACCGCCGGCCACGAGCAGTATCGCGCCGATGTAGTTGTACCGGGTCAGCAACAGGTCGATCATTCTCGTCCCTCCGTGAACTCGAAGCCGTGGGCGATGGCGAAGAAGAGTCCCGAGATGACGCCGGCGACGATGGCGCCGATACCCAGCTCGACGCCCTCGATGCCGTACTTCGAGGCGCCCTTGAAGCCGTAGGCGGTGTACTCGAGGAAGTTCCCCCCGAGCGCAATCGGCCCGAGGCCGATGAGGCCGAAGGCGGCGACCCCGCCCGTTGCCAGGGCGACGACGGCGGTGTTCTTGAACCACCGCCGCGTCGGTTCGATGCCGTAGGCGATCGCGATCATGAGTATCGTCGCGGCGACGATGGCCCCACCCTGGAAGCCGCCGCCGGAGGACTCGGCGCCGTGGAACATCACGAACAGCCCGAACGTGAACACGAACGGCGCGACGACACGGACGGTGGTCATTATGACGGGGCTTTCCGTGTACGGTCTCGTGCGTTCGCTCATGTGAATTGCTCCTCCTTGAGGACGACCAGCACCGCGGCCCCGGCGGCGAAGACGACAACCGCCTCGCCGAAGGTGTCGAACCCGCGGTAGGCCGCGAGGACGGCCGTCACGACGTTCTCGACGCCGGTCTGGTCGTAGGCGTTCGCGAGGTAGAACTGCGTGACATCGGGGTTGGCCCAGGCCGGCGCGTCGGCGCTCCCGATGGGAGGGATCGCGGGTACCGTCCACAGCAACGCCCCGACGAGGACGACCACGACGGCCGCAGCCGGCCAGTTGACGCTCTTGAACGTCGACGTCTCGGGCGGCGGCCGGACGGTCTTGGTGAGCGTCAAAAGGAAGAGGACGGTCGTCACCCCCGCGCCGATGGCCGCCTCGGTCAGCGCGACGTCGGGCGCCTGCAGCGTGACCCACAGCAGCGCCAGACCGAGGCTGTACGCCGCGAAGGCGACGATGGCCGCGAGGGTGTCCCGCAGGAAGGCGGTCGCGACCGCGCTCACCAGGACGAACCCGAGCAGCGCGGCCTCCGGGAGCGTTATCACTCCACGTCACCCCCGTCCTCGACGGTCCAGGGCTCGATCCCCTGGTCGTAGGCCGCCCTGGTGATCGCGTGGGTGGCCGTCGGGGTCGTGATGGCCATAAAGAGGGCGAGAAGGGCGAGCTTCACCCGCGGGACCGTCGAGTGGAAGGTCAACGCGACACCCGCGAGCGTCAGGATCGTCCCCAGCGTGTCGGCCTTCGAGGTGGCGTGTGCCCGGGCGTAGAGGTCGGGCAGCCGGATCAGGCCGACCGCCGCGACGAAGGTAAAGAACAGCCCGACTGCGATGAGCGCGACGCTCGCCCACTCGAGGGGGGTCACAGCACACCCCCCCGCTCGACGGTGAACTTCGAGATCGCGATGCTCGTGATGAAGTTCAAAAGCGCGTAGACGATGGCGATGTCCAGAAACATCGGCTGGTCGAAGGCACTCGCGACGAGCGCGATGACGATGACGGTCGTGGTCCCGGTGGCGTTGACGGCGACGACGCGGTCCTGTGTCGTCGGGCCGCGGGCGACCCGGTAGAGCGTGATGATCGCGACCAGGACGAAGGCGGCGATGAACAGGACGGTCAGACCGCCGAGCGCGTCACTCGCGAGCGTCACGTCTAATCCCCCTCGTCGCGCTGGTCGTCCCCGTCCGTATTCTGACGCTCCCTCGGGCTCGGTATCCTGGCCGCGTCGCGCCCGAAGAAGACGAACCGGACGGCCCGTTCGAGACCGCCCGCCCACAGCCCCTCCCGCGCCGACCCCGTGAGCGCGTGGACGTGAAACTCCCGGTCGCGGACCTCGACTGTCACCGTGCCCGGCGTCAGCGTGATGCTGTTTGCGAGTGTCGTCACTGGGACGCCGACCGGCAGCGCGGGGCGGAATCGCTCGACACTCGGATCGATCGGCATCGACGGGTGGAGGACGATGTAGGCGACCTGCAGGTTCGCCTTCGTCACCTCCCAGAACAGGTAGGGGACGTACACGAGCATGCGGGCGGTCGTCACCAGGATGCGGAGGGGTCGGACGGGCCGGTCGAAGGAGAGGCTGGCGAGGACCCCGGCGACGACGGCGGCGCTGATCGCGCCGGTGATGAGATCGAGCGTCCCGGCGAAGCCGCCGATGATCTGGTAGAACAGGAAACTGACGGCGAACACCGTCGCGAGCGCGCGGACGTCGACGGCACGCCCCAGCAGCCGTCGCCCCCGAACCGGGCGCTCGACCGGCGCCTCTTCGTAGGTGATGCCCTCGGCCAGGTCGAGTTCGTCGGCGAAGGGCGTCAGCAGCGGCGCGCTCACCCCCGGGGTGAATCCAGGATCGAGGACGACGTGGTCGAGGTCGTGCTCGCGGGCGTACCGGAGGAGGATGTCTGCGTAGTCACGAGGACTAAAGAGGAACTCGTCGTCGCCGATAACGCCAGTTGTGACCGCGACCGGCAACTCCTCGTCCTCCGCGACGTCGAGATCCTGGCGGATCCACGTCCGGACGCGCTCGAGCAACTCCTCGGCGCCGTCTGCCCGGTCCGCGTTGAGGTCGCGGCGGCGCCATCGCACGGGAAAGACGAAGTGGACGGCAGCGTCCCCGTCTGCTGCCTCGACCGCTTCGCGGACGGCGTAGGCGACGGTGTTCCGGACTGTTGCCGAGTCCCCCACCGGGACCAGTATCCGCCGGGTGTTCCCTGCACTCATTACGTCACTGGTCTGTGGTCAGGTTGTTAACGGTAACTATTCTCAGTCAAAGCGGTCTGCCAAGCCGGCAAACAAACGATTTATTCACGGGCCCGCGCGAAGCGGTGGTATGGATACGGCCGATCGGCTCGACCTCGTCACCCGGCACACGGCGGAGGTTGTCACGGAGGAGGAACTGTCGGAACTGCTCGAAGGCGACGCCCCGTCGGCCTACATCGGCTACGCCCCGACCGGCGAGATGCACATCGGCCACTTCACGACGATGCGCAAGCTCGCGGACTTCCTGCGGGCCGGCGTTGAGGTGACCGTCCTCGTCGCGGACCTCCACGCCCACCTCGACGACGAGAAGAGCCCCTTCGAGTTGCTCGACGCCCGGTCGGCGTACTACCAGGAGGCGATCGAGGGGATGATCGAGACTGCGGGGGCCGACCCCGCGGAGGTGGCGTTCGTCCGCGGGACCGACTTCGAACTCGAGGAGGAGTACGCCCTCGAACTCTACCGGATGATGGCTGAGACGACCATCTCGCGGGCCCAGCGCGCCGCGAGCGAGGTCGTCCGTGAAAGCGAGAGCCCCAACCTCGGTGGCCTGGTCTACCCGCTGATGCAAAGCCTCGACGTGAAGGCACTGGAGGCCGATATCGCCTACGGCGGCATCGACCAGCGCGGCATCTACATGCTCAGCCGCGAAATTCTCGGGGATCACGGCTGGCGAGAGCCGGTCTGTCTGTTCGCGCCGCTGCTCGCCGGGCTCCAGGGCGGCAAACAGAGCGCCTCGATCCCCTCCTCTGCCGTCTATCTGACGGACTCGCCGGAGACGGTCAGAGAGAAGATCGACGACGCGTACTGCCCGATGGGCGAACTCGAGGACAACGGCGTCCTGGAGTACGTCCAGTACCTCCTCTTTCCGATTCTGGAGGAACGCAGCGAGGCCTTCGTCGTCGAGCGCCCCGAGAAGTACGGCGGCGACCTCGTCTACGAGTCCTACGAGGCCGTCGAGGACGACTTCGTGAGCGAGGACCTGCATCCGGCCGACCTCAAGTCCGCGGCCGGGGAGGCCATCTCCGAGGTCATCGACCCGATCCGGGAGCGCCTGGCCGACCAGCCGGACCTCCTGCGCGAGGCCTACCCCGAGAAGTACGGGGACGAGTAGCGCCGATGGGTCCGGAGGGTGCTGATGACCACCGCTCGCCGACCCGCATCCGCGAGGTGTACAACGACATCGCCGCTCACTTCTCGAAGACCCGCGCGCACCCCTGGCCGGAAGTGGAGGCGTTTCTCGACGACAGCCAACCCGGAGGAGTTGGGCTCGACGTGGGCTGTGGCAACGGCCGTCACCTCGAGGTGCTCGCCGGGCTGACCGAACAGGCTGTCGGGGTCGACCTGAGTCGCGGAATTCTTCGAGAGGCTCACGCTCGGCTGGAAAACGACGCCGCGCTCGTCCAGGGTGACGCGGCGGCGCTCCCGATCGGATCGGGGCGGGTCGACATTGCGCTCTACGTGGCGGCGATACATCACCTGCCAGATCGGGAAGCCCGGCGGGGGAGTCTGAACGAACTCGCACGCATCCTCGCACCCGACGGGTGCGCGCTGGTCAGCGCCTGGAGCACGGCCCACGACAGCTTCGACGCCCCGGTGGACGCGGACGAGGGGTTCGACACCACGGTCGACTGGACGCTCCCGGATGGCGAGACAGTCCCGCGGTTCTATCACATCTACGCGCCAACCGAGTTCGACGCCGACCTCGCCGCCAGCGCGCTGACGGTCGAAGAGACGACGATCTCGAGCGGAAACTGCTATGCGCGGGTGCGAAGTGAAAGGAAACGCCCTTAGTGTCCGCCCCTCAAGAGACGGGAGAGCGCCGGTGGTGAGCAGTTCCGTCGGAACTGCGAGCGACGGCGCGCGAGCGAGTGAAACGAGCGATGCGCGCCGGTGGTCTAGTGGTAGGACCTGAGCCTTCCAAGCTCATGGCCCGGGTTCAAATCCCGGCCGGCGCATCCTGCGACGAACGGACGTGAGGAGCGGATGCGCAATCGAGGCGATTTGAAGTAGGCCACGAGCGAGCGTAGCGAGCGAAGTGGAGGTGGTTCAAATCCCGGCCGGCCAGTTCCGTGCGTCTTTTGTCGCTGGACTGGAAAGAGGGGTGTAGATGCACTCCAAGGGCTGCGAGCAGTGTGCCAAGGGCGGCAAGATGGTTCTGTTCGTCTACGGCTACTGCGACCAGCGCGACTGTTTCTACTGCCCGCTCGGCGAGAACCGCAAGAACGTGACCGACGTCTATGCAAACGAGCGGAAAGTCGAGTGCGACCAGGACGTCATCGACGAGGCCCGCCGGATGGACGCGCTGGGCTCCTCGATCACCGGCGGGGAACCACAGGAGGCGCTCGATCGCACCTGCCGCTACATCTCGCTGCTCAAAGAGGAGTTCGGCGAGGACCACCACACCCACCTCTATACGGGCATCACCGGCGGCCGCGAGAACATGCGCCGCCTCGCCGAGGCAGGGCTGGACGAGATTCGCTTCCACCCACCTTTCGAGCAGTGGGGCGAGTTACACGGCACCGAGTGGGAGGACATCCTCTACGTCGCCCGCGAGGAGGGGCTCACGCCGGCCTTCGAGATCCCCGGCATCCGCGCCGAGGAGGAGTTTCTCGACTTCTTAGACGAGGGGGCCGCCGACTTCTGTAACGTAAACGAGTTCGAGATGAGCGACGGCAACTTCCGTCGGATGCAGGAGGAGGGCTACGAACTCCGCGAGGGCCACATGAGCGCCGTCGAGGGGAGCCACGAGATACTGGAGTCGATGGGCGACCACCCGAAGGTCTACTTCTGTACGTCCGTCTTCAAGGACGCCGCCCAGCACCGCAACCGCCTCAAGCGAATGGCCAAGAACGTTCGCCGCCCGTTCGACGAGGTGACCGACGACGGCACCATCGTCTACGGGAAGGCGTGGGTCGACGCCGCCCGCCTCGACGACCTCGGCGTCCCCGCGGAGTACTACGCCGAGAAGAGCGACCACGTCGAACTCGCGTGGTGGCTCCTCGAAGAGATGGTCGCGGAGGGCGACGTCCCCGAGGGCGAGATCGTCGAGCAGTACCCGACCGTCGACGGGACCGTCGTCGAGCGGACGCCGGTCGATGTCAGGGAGGCGGAGTCGACGAACTCCGAGGAGCGGGCGTCGGCCGACTAACTGATGTATCTCTCCCACCCCGTCCGGCGCATCCGCGAGGACCCCATCGCGGGCGCGGACGTAACCCTGCGCGTGACGGCCGCCGACGAGGAACGCGCGGATTCTCTCGCCGACCGGCTGGCCGGGATCGGGACTGTCGAGGATCGACTTCGCTTTGGCGGACTCCGGGTCTCTGTCCCGCAGGAGCGCGTGGCCGACGTCTGCGAACTCGACGGCATCGAGGCAGTCGAGACGGCGAACACCTTCACGCTCGATGCAGGCGGCGCCGGCGAGGACGTGGAGTACGAGGGCGAGTGGTGCCGGCGGTAAAAAGTGAGTCAGTAGGAGTCGACGTCGACCCCGACCGAGCAGACGTACTCGCCGGTCGCGACGTGCGGGAGCCGGCGCATCCGCCAGAATATGCCGGGGGAGTCGACAGTCACTTTCGCCTTCGTCTCGCCGAAGACGTCGGTCACCTCGAACAGCGTCTGGCCTGCGGAGACCCGCTCTCCGAGTTCGGCCCGGAAGTCGACGAGCCCACCGGCCGGCGAGCCGTACTGTTCGAAGCCGGTCGCGCGAGTCTGGCGGCGGGTCGTCGCCCGCCCGTCGAGGAAGCCGTAGTACCGGAGGACGTTGAACACGCCCTCGACGCCAGCCTGGATGCTGTCCTCGTCCCAGCCGACACTGCCGCCGAGTTCGGGATCCACTGTCGGGACGCCCTCGTCGGGGCCGGCGCGGGCGAGTTGTCCGTCCGGGCCCTTCTGGTCCAGGACGGACCCGCAGCCGAAGACCTTCGCGAGTTCGAGACACTCCTCGTGGAGGCGGTGGCGCGACCCACACCGCACCCGAACCTCCTCGATCATCCGGGAGGTCGACCCCTGGTGGAGGTCGAGTGCGAGATCGGCGCTGCTCGCCACCTCGAAGGTCGCCGCGGCGATGCGCTCGGACGTTGTCCCCGTTTCGTCGCCGGGGTAGGCGCGGTTGAGCTTCGTGTCGTCGATGGGGTTGCGGTGCTCGGCCACCTGGTAGGCGTAGTAGTTGGTGACGCCGACGACCAGCACCGTCCCCGAGATGTCGGCGGGATCGAGCTGGGGGACGATCCGCTGGACGACGCCGACGCCGTTGAGTTCGTCGCCGTCGCTCGCTGCCTGCACGTAGAGCGTCTTGCCGTCCCTGGCACCGTTGACGACCGCGACCGGGATGGCGACTGTACCGCCATCCCTGGATTCGCCGACTTCCAGGCGTCCGGTGTCCACCTCGCCAGGGGCGGCACGCGCCGAACCGAGACTCGCCATTATCCGTAGTGGACGGCCCCACCATCTTTAGGGGTTCGATACGAGCCACGACTGCCGTTACTGGCCGAAATCGACGCGACTATGAGCGACTCGCCCCAACGTCCGGACGTGTCATCGACTGACGGCGAAGCGAGCGGCCGGACGGCGTTTCTGGAGGCGCTTCGCGTCCGGCAAAACGCAGTGCGAGGGTTCGTCGCCGGGATTCTCTTTACCGCCGCCGTGTTCCTGGTGTTCGTGGTCCTGCCGGCAGGAACCGACCAGTCGATGCTGTACTACCTCGCACTGGCGTTCGTACTTGCCCTGACCGTCGGCGGGCTGGCGACGGTCGTCCTGGTCGGGATTCGGGCCTACCGGCTCTCGCAGGACCTCTGAGTCAGAGCCGCCCGCCGAGCACCTTCGCCGCCGTCAGCACCGGATCCCAGGTCGTGTTGAACGGCGGCGCATACGCGAGGTCGTAGTTGGCGAGTTCCCCGACAGTGACGCCTTCGGTCACCGCGCCGACGAGGGCGTGGCTCCGGTGGACGGCACCCTCGCCGTACTCCGAGACCAGGCTGCCCCCGAGTACTCGCCCGGACTCGCGGTCGGCCGAGAGCGTCACCTGGACGGCGCCGCCATCGGGATAGTAGCCGGCCCGTGATTTCGCCTCGATGGTCTGTGTGACCGGCTCGAAGCCGGCCGCCCGCGCCTCGGCGCCGTCGAGGATGCCCGTCCGCGCCGCCTCGACCTCGAATGCCTTGACTGCGGCCGTCCCCGCGACCCCACCCCCCTCGGTCGGGGTTCCCGCGACGGTCTGCCCGATAGCGCGGCCGTGCCGGTTCGCCGTCAGCGCCAGCGGCACGTAGGTCGGTTCCCCGGTGATGACGTGGTCGGCCTCCGCACAGTCGCCGGCCGCGTAGACGTCCGGGACGCTCGTCTCCCGGTAAGCGTCGGTCGCGATGGCGCCGGTCTCACCGAGTTCGACCCCCGCCTCCTCCGCGAGGGCCGTCCGCGGTCGGACGCCCGTCCCGACGAGGACCATCTCGACCGGAATCCGCTCGTCGTCGGTGACGACCGCCTCGGCTCTGTCGCCGCCGGCCAGCTCGCGCACCTCCGCGTCGAGGTAGACCGCGACGTTCTTGTCGTCGAGGTGGTCGAGGACGGCCTCGCTGGTGGCCTCGCTGAACGCCGTCAGGATCCGATCGCCCCGCTGGAAGAGGTGGACCTCGAAGCCGTTTTCCGCGAGTGCCTCGGCCATCTCGACGCCGATGTACCCGCCGCCGACGATCCCGACCGGGCCGGCGCAGGTTTCGAGGAACTGGCAGGCTGGGCCGCTGTCTGGCTGCTGGAGGTCCTCCTCGGCCCGCGCCCGGGCGACGTACTCCCGGAGTTCCTTCCCGTCGGACATCGACCCCAGCGTGAAGACGCCCTCGCGGTCCAGCCCGTCGATGGGCGGCGTGACCGCCGCCGCGCCGGTCGCGATCAGGAGGTGATCGTAGTCCTGGACGACCTCGCCGCTCCCGTTGTGGGCCGTGACGGTCCGCGCCCCGGGGTCGATCCCGACGACGTCGTGGCCCGTCCGCAGGTCGATACCGCGCTCCTCACAGAACTCCTCGGGGGTGACCGAGACAAGGTCGTCGAGTGACTGGATCTCTCCCTTGATGTAGTAGGGTAACCCGCAGGCGCCATACGAGACCCACTCGCCCCGCTCGAAGACGACGACCTCGAGGTCGGGGTCGTCCCGCTTTGCCTTGCTTGCTGCCGACATGCCGGCGGCGTCGCCGCCGACCACGACGAACGTGCTCATACGCCTAACGCTGGCTGTGTCCGTTGTAAAGACGGGGTGAGGTCAGGCTCACCCCATGGGCTATGACTCGCTCGCGACTGCTTCGAGGCGCTGTGCGCCCGCGCGGGTCCCCTTGGCGAGGAGGATGTCGCCGGCGTCCAGCCGGGTTTCCGGGCCCGGCGAGATGTCCCACGTCTCGCGTGTGTCGGCGGCGTGGCGGACCGCGATGACGCGCATCCCCGTCTCGGTTTTGACCTCGCGCTCTCCGAGGGTGACACCGTCGAGCGTGCTATCGGCCTCGACCACGAGCCGGACGATCACTTCGTCGCTCTCGTAGACAGCTTCCCGGACGACCGGGTGCGTGTTGAGCCCGCGCAGGACGCCCTCGCTGATCTCGAGTGCCGCGTCGGAGATGACCTCGGTGCTGCTGGCCAGCTGGACCAGCCCGCGCAGGGAGACGGGATCGTCGACCCGGCCCGCAGCCCGGAGCGTCCAGGCCTCGAAGCGGGACTTGAGTGCGTCGACCTCGGCCTCGAGTTCGAAGACCTCCCGTGCGACGTCCTCGGAGTCGAAGAGGATCGCGCCGTATGCCAGGTCGACCGCGAGTTCGGCCATGTCCTTCATGAGGACGATCGAGTCGACCGCCCGGTCCAGATCCGACCACTCGGTTTCGGGCGGGTCAGGGGCCTCGTAGGTCTGTCCCGTCGCGTCGGCATACACCTCGGCGATCCCTTCATCGGGGCCGCGAAACAGGACCACGTCGCCGGCGCGAAGTTCCGTCTCCGGGCCGGGGTTGAGCAGCCAGTCGCCCGCCCGGCGGATTGCGAGAGCCCGCACCCCGGTCTCGGTTTCGAGGTTCAGCCCGCCCAGCGGCTCCCCCGCGAGCGGCGAGTCGGCTGTCAGTTCGGCCCGGACGAGCGTCTCCATCGCCTCGGGCAGGGCTGCCTGCATGGCATCGGGGAGGCCGACCTCCTCCAGGGTGACCTTGGCGATGTCGCCGGCGGCGTCGCTGATCTTCTCGGCGGCCCCGACGACTCCCAGCACGGGTGCCAGACTCTCGGCGTCGCTGGGGCTGCGTGCGGCCATCAGGATGCTCATCCGGGCGCGCAGCTGGAGGATGTCCATCTTCTCCTCCAGTTCGAGCACCTCCGTTGCCACCTCGTCGCTGCCAAGCAGCACCGCCGAGTAGGAGAGGTCGATGAGCAACTCGGCCGTGTCCTTCATCTCCGCGAGCAACTCCTTGACACTCGCCGGCTCGTAGCTCACCTCATCGGCGGCCATGCCGGCCCTTCTCCGCCGCGACGCAAAAGCGTTGCCCGGACCACGGCTCGACAGTTCGACCCCTCAAAAAGTCAGTTCCATCTCTTTATACTGGACTCTTGTGCAGAAAAGCAACCGAATAGCAAATGACTCTGTATATTTCGAGTGTGTGAATGACCGGCCCGGACGCACTAAATGGTAATGTTTTTTCCTGCACGTGGTGAACTCGGGGATATGTCCGACGAACTGGAAAAAGGGTTGGAGGGCGTTCTCGTCGCCGAGTCCGAGATGAGCTACATCGACGGCGAAGCGGGCACGCTCGTCTACCGGGGCTACGACATCGAGGATCTGGCCCGGGGAGCGAGCTACGAGGAAGTCCTCTATCTCCTCTGGCACGGCCACCTCCCCGAGGAGGGGGAACTGGCCGAGTTCGCCGACTCCATGGCGACAGAGCGGGACGTGGCAGACCACACGCTGGAGACACTCGAGTCCCTCGCAGCCGCCGGCGACAACCCGATGGCCGCGCTCCGGACGGGCGTCTCGTCGCTCTCGGCGACCGAGCCCGAAGGCGAGGCCGGCCCCGAGAACATCGACGCAGCCCTCCGGAAGGGCCGGCGCATCGTCGCCAAGATCCCGACGGTGCTGGCCAACTACGACCGCTTCCGGCGCGGCGAGGGCGCTATCGAGCCCAGAGAGGACCTCTCGCACGCCGGGAACTTCCTCTACATGCTGACCGGCGAGAAACCGGGCGCGGTCGCCGAGGAGACCTTCGACATGGCGCTGATCCTCCACGCCGACCACGGCCTCAACGCCTCGACGTTCACCACGATGGTGATCGCCTCGACGCTCGCGGACGTCTACTCGGCGGTCACGGGCGGCATCGGCGCTCTCTCCGGGCCGCTGCACGGCGGCGCCAACCAGGACGTCATCGAGGCGCTCATCGACCTCGACGAGAGCGACATGGGCCCGCTGGAGTGGGTCAAACACAAGACCGAGGCCGGCGAGCGCGTCCCCGGCTGGGGCCACCGCGTCTACGACGTCAAGGACCCGCGGGCCCGCATCCTCCAGGCCAAACTCGAGGACCTCAGCGAGGCCGACGGCGAGACCAAGTGGCTCGAGTACACCACGACCGTCGAGGACTACCTCACCGACGAGCAGAACCTCCCCTCGAAGGGCATCGCCCCGAACGTCGACTTCTACTCGGGGTCTGTCTACTACAAGCTCGGCATCCCGATCGACATGTACACGCCCATCTTCGCGATGGCGCGTGCCGGCGGCTGGATCGGTCACATTCTCGAGTACCAGACGGACAACCGCCTCATCCGCCCCCGGGGCCGGTACGTCGGCCCCAGCGATCAGGCATTCGCCCCCATCGACGACCGGTAGCTGCGGTTCTTCGGCTCGCCCCTCCCCGTGTGATGTCTTAAATACTTTGACACCCGTGTGCCGCCCGTCTGACAGGCGTCAAAACGGGCTCCAGTATTGCGGTTTTCCGTCAGACGCTTCGACCGAGGTTTTAAATAGTATCGAGTCGACAGACTGCCTGCGGTAGCGGCTGCCGCTTGTCGGCTCTGGCTCGGGGATCCCGGCACCCCGTGTCGGCCCCTCGTGGCCTGGAGCCGACAGCAGTGTCACACGCTCGCCGTTTTCTTCGCGGACCCACAGTATATCCGACACCCGGAGGTAGTGTGAGTATGCTCGACCTCTCTGACGTGCGTGCGGCCCACGACCGGGTCGCCCGGACGTCGCGGCACACGCCGCTCGATCGCTCTCACACCTTCTCCGAGATGACTGGCGCGGACGTCCACCTCAAGCTGGAGACGTTCCAGCGGACGGGAGCGTTCAAGATCCGCGGGGCGACCAACCGCATCGCGACACTTCCGGAGGAAAAGCGGGAGGCCGGTGTCGTCACGGCGAGCGCGGGAAACCACGCTCAGGGCGTCGCGCTCGCTGCCTCGCGGATGGATGTCGACTCGAAGATCGTCATGCCAGAGGATGCCCCGATCGCGAAGGTGAAAGCCACCCGGAGCTACGGCGGGGAGGTGATCTTGCACGGCGTCGACTACGACGAGGCCGAACAGCTTGCTCACGAGATCGAGCGCGAGGACGGCCGGTACTACGTCCACGCCTTCGACGATCCGATGGTGATGGCCGGCCAGGGGACTATCGGGCTCGAAATCGTCGAGGATCTACCAGACGTCGAGACGGTCGTCGTCCCCATCGGCGGGGGCGGCCTGATAAGCGGTATCACGACCGCTGTCAAGGGGCTGAAGCCGGACACCCGGGTGGTCGGCGTCCAGGCCGAGGGCGCAGCCAGCGTCCCCGAGTCGCTACAGCAGGGCGAGCGGGTCGTCCGCGAGTCCGTCGACACCATCGCCGACGGCATCGCAACCCGATCGGTCGGCGAACAGACCTTCGAGGTCATCCGGGAGCGCGTCGACGAGGTGGTGACCGTCACCGACGACGAGATCGCCGTCGCGCTCACGACGCTGCTCGAACGTGAGAAGGCCCTCGTCGAGGGTGCCGGCGCTGTCGCGCTCGCTGCGCTCCTCTCCGGGGCCTTCGAGTACGAGGAAGATGAGACGATCGTGCCCGCGCTGTGTGGGGGCAACATCGACATGAACACGCTGACGACGGTCGTCGTCCGGGGGCTGGCTCAGACCGGCCGGTACCTGCGGCTGCAAACCGTCCTGCAGGACCGCCCGGGGGCGCTCGAGGAACTCACCGAGATCATCGCCGGCCACCGGGCGAACATCTACGCGATCCGCCACGATCGCACCTCGCGAAACGTGGCGATGAACGACGCCGAAGTCGAACTCGATCTCGAGACGCGTGGCCCGGAACACGCCGAACGTCTCGTCGCCGCCCTCGAAGAGCACGGGTACGAGGTCGAGATACTGGCTTGACTCCCGCCGGCCAGTGACACCGGCACGCGCCCCCGTTCCCCGGCGGCGGAAATGGCGGCGAGGCAAAGCTTGATAGCGACGGCGGTCGACCCGTCGCACATGAGCGAGGACTGCATCTTCTGTCAGATCGTGACCGGCGAGATGCCGAGCCACGCGGTCTACGAGAGCGACGCGGCCTACGCCTTCCTCGACGTGAACCCCCTCGCCCGGGGGCATACCGTCGCCGTTCCCAAGGGCCACTACGAGCGCCTCGGCGACATGCCCGACGACGTTGCGGGCGGGCTCTTCCAGGCGGTCAACGAGATTACGCCCGCCGTGGAGGCGGCAGTCGACGCCCCAGCGAGTACAGTTGGGTTCAACAACGGCGAGGCGGCCGGCCAGGAGATCCACCACGCACACTGCCACATCGTCCCGCGGTTCGAGGGGGACGGCGCCGGCGCGATCCACACGCTGTTCGGGAGCGTGGCCGATGTCTCCGACGAGGAGATGAGCGACCTCGTCGGCGCGATCCGCGACCAGCAGTAGCGCCAGACATACGGATTGTTCTCGGCGATTCCGGATCAGTTGGCGGCGACGGCGAGATCGTCGACGGAGACGATGCCGACGTAGTCGCTGTCCTCCTCGACTGGCAGGTGATCAGTCCCCAGGCTCTCCATCATCGCTACGACCCCCTCGGTCCGGAGGGTCGGCGGGACCGTCTCAACCGATCCGGTCGCGATCTCGGTCACTGGCGTCGTCGAGGTATCGCTGCCCTCCGCGGCGGCAGCGAGAACGTCGGTGCTGGTGACGACGGAGGGCGGGCTGGTCGTCACGACGAGTGCGCCGATGTCCTCGTTCCGGATTCTGTTCGCCGCCTCGCTCACCGTTGCGTCCCGCGAAATCGTCTCCGGGGGTGCAGTCATGACGTCCCTGACTCGGCGCGAATTTTTCAAACTCATGTGGACAGGGACGGGTTTCGGTGTATTTAATCTTGTCATTTCCGAAAATAGCACAGCGTATATTCGATTATAGATGGAAAAAAGTGGAAAGATCGAAAAGTCTACTCTCGGATCGCTCGTGGCTGTCACTCCCGTGGTGGACGGGGAATGTCATCTCCCTCCCGCCGGCGGTCGACGGACGCCCCGTCCGCTTCACTCTCGGGCTGACGCCGACGGCGTTCCTCGAACGGCGCGAGTTCGTCGCGGTCGACCGCAAAGTCGAAGACGTCGAAGCGGTTGTACTGGCCGACGACGTCGTGCATCAGCTTCGGTTCCACGGCGTCTTCGAGCGAGACGTCCGCGTACACGATCCCCTCCTCGTCGCCGAGCGGGCCAGCGAGCACCTCCCCGGTGGGGCCGACCACCGCCGTGAAGTAGCTCTGGGTGTCGCCGCCGAGCAGTTCCCGGGCCCGGTCGGTCTCGCAGACCTCGAAGAAGCTGTCGTCGAAGTACTCCGTCGAGACGACGTTGAACAGCTTGCCCTCGAAGGCGTGTGTCAGTGAGCGGATGCGCGTCGCACGGGCGATGTCGTACTCCTGGTCGAAGTGGAAGGCTGGGTAGTTCGAGACGTGGATCTGCTCGCCCTGGGCCATCAGTGCGTACCGGGCGAGCGGGTTCGTGTTCTCGCCACAGGCCAGCGTTCCGAGGTTGCCGTGGGGGGTCTCGTAGGTTCGAAGCGAGGACCCGTCGCCCCGTCCCCACGAGAGCTTCTCGGCGTGTGTCGGGACGAGTTTGCGGTGTTTCCCGAGCAGTTGTCCCTCGTGGCTGATGACGAGATTGGTGTTGTACAGCGTCCCGACTGTGGTCGGGTCCCGCTCCGTGATCCCCACGACGAGCGTCGTGGCCGTCTCGTCGGCGACCGACCTGAGCTGGTCAACCTCCGGCCCGGGGACGTCGACCGACTCCCGGCGGTACCGCTTGTACCAGTCGTAGCCGTCGATTGGGGCGTTAACCCAGTTCCAGTAGGGGTACCCGGGGATGAACGTCTCGGGGAAGCCGATGATGTCAGCTCCCTCCCCGGCCGCTTCCCGGACGAGTCGGCAGGCCTTCTCTGTCGTCGCTTTCCTGTCCAGGTACTCCGGCGACGCCTGCACGGCCGCGACGCGGAAGGACTCCTCGGGATACTGATGTACGTGTGCCATAAAATCTCACGGGGTGATAGGGGAACTCCCGACTTAAGTGATTTCACGTAGTTTTTTCAGCCGACGGGAAGCACCGCCGGATATGGCGACAGAGACGCTGGCGCTCGTCGGCACCGCCGGCGGCGCAGGCACGACACGGCTCGCGGTCGAGTGTGGGGCGACGCTCGCGCGTGCGGGATGGGAGGTTGCGGCCTTCGACGCCGCCTTCGGAACGCAGGGTCTTGCTGACTACGTCCACGACCGTATCGACGCGGACGTGACGGCTCTTCTCACAGAGGAGGCGACCCTGGGGGAGGCGCTGTACGAGGCTTCCCTCGATGTTCCCGGGCGGCTCGCGGTCTGTCCGGCGCGGGCGCCCTTCGAACGCCTCGCCCGGGCGAAAACAGCCGGCGCGGCCGAGCGCCTCGAGAAACACGTCGCGGCGGCGGCGCTGTCTCACGACGCCGTCCTCGTGGATACGCCGCCAGTCGCCGCGAACCAGGCCGTCGCGGCGGTCGACGCGACAGAGCGCGTCGCGGTCGTCACGCCGGACACGATCCGCGGGGCCGACGCGCTCGCACGGATGTATGGCCGGCTGGCGGACGTCGGTGCCAGCCCGGACGCTATCGTCGCGAACTACGCCGACGGCGAGGTGGTGATCGAGGAAGCTGACGCCCGCGTTCCGCGCGCTGCGACGACCGCCCCCGGCGACTGTCCCGCGTCCGTCCCGCCAGACGGGACGTTCGCACCCGCAGTGGCACGCGTCGCCGAGGCGGCACTCGACACCGCTCTCGACCTCGAATTCCCTGATGGCGGTCGGCTGGGCGGCTTCATATAGATAACCGCGTCACGGGGCGTACCGACAACCTTGAGGACGTGTTCTACCACGACTGCTTCTCGTTTTACGAACACGACGTCACGGAATTCATCCACCTGTCCGGCGACCTCAACTGGGTGATCCACCTCGCGAGTCTCGCCGCGCCGAGCGCCTATCGGGACCAGCCGACAGCCCACCCGCGTCTGTCCCACCCCGTTTCGCGGGGAGTAACGGGACACGGACCCGAAACAGCCGCCTCCGACGACCGCTCGCCACGCCGCGGGCAGTACCGACTCGTGTCCCACGGAGTCACCGTCTCGAAGTGCATCCCGATGACGATCACGCCGGATCCGTCGCGGACCGACCGAGACACGACCAGCGACCACGCTCGATTCCTCGACGGGACGCGCACTCGGCCGGGAGCCGGAGTGGATCGTCGTCCGCCGTCACCGAGCGACCGGGGGCTTTCCTGGTGGTCGCGGGCACCCTGTATTCAAAAGAGATGCCGATCACGCAGACAGTCGCGACCTCGACAGCCGCGTCACGCGCATCGTCATCACGTACGGCCCCCGGATGCGGACCGACGACGGGCGGGTCATCCCCACGTTCGTCCGGCAAGCATTGACTGGCGAGGACCTGACCGTCTACGGCGACGGCACGCAGACCCGGAGTTTCTGCTCAATCTCTGACCTGATCGACGGCCTCCAGGCGCTGCTCAAAGCGGACGTCCAGAGGTCCGTCACCATCGGCTGGGGGAGCAGCAGATACCGAGACGGCACAACTAGTTTGTCGAAAACGGTGGATTGTGTAGGTAGCAGCGTTGTCCATAGGTGAATCAAGATAGCCGTTAGTATCAGTGTCAGTCAGCTGCTGTTGCCGTGTTTCCGGCCGACTCGGACGGGGTCTTCAGGTAGAGGTATATCAACACGAGGATCAGGACGACCTGGACCGCCTTGTCAACGTAGTCGATCATCCCGTATTCCGACTTGGCCACGATCCAGAGGGGAAACTGCACGGCCGTATATGGAATCCCGATGAGGTAGAGCAGTCGCCGCCGGTAGTCGAGGAAGAAAAACACGAGTGCACCGGCGTAGCCAACGCCTGCGAGGGCAACCGGGATCCGCCCCTCGACGGCGCCAGCATACACGTGTAAAACGCCGGTGACGACGACTAACGCAACTGCCAGCCACTGGAGCTGGCTGAGTGACCCTGTCCAACCCGCTGAACTACTTTGTGATTTCATCACAATACTATCTCGTACTGGATGGGGAATAAGGACTGTTATTATCGGACGTCAAGTATCATCATACGGCGCCAGCTAAGCTGTCGTTCCGGTTTCTCAGACACAGTGGCTGTCGCTACGCTTTTGCTCAAAAAAGACCATTATTTACACAACAGATTCGTTTGACCGCTACTGGCCACGTACTGAAGCTTAAGCCCGTCCCGGCCGTACCGTCACACATGGACGACAGACCCGACCCCTTCGACGAGATGGAGCGATTTTTCGACCAGCTCACCGGCTCCGGGGCGCCTGTCAGCAGTGACGTCCCCGTCGATGTCGTCGACGAGGGTGACGCGTTCGCAGTCGTCGCCGACCTGCCGGGCTACGATCCCGACGACATGGAGGTCCAGCTGGGAAACGAACGCCGCCTCAGCATCTCGGCGAGCCGGGAGACAGAACGCGAGGAGACGGGTGAGGACTACGTCCGCCGGGAGCGCGAACGCCAGCGCGTGAGCAGGTCGGTGACCCTCCCCGAACCGGTCGACGAGTCCGAGACCGAGGCCAGCTACGACAACGGCGTACTGACGGTCCGGATGGGAAAGCGATCCGGGAGCGACGGGGGGACCGACATCCCCGTGAACTGATCACTGGACCGCAAGCGCTTTTGTCGGGGCCGTGCCACCGCGAGTATGCCCCTCGAAACGGGCCAGCCCGTCCCTCAGGTCACTGCGACGACCCAGGACGGCGAGCGAATCACAGTCGAGTTCGAGGTACCGACGGTTCTCTACTTCTACCCTCGCGACGACACGCCAGGGTGTACGACCGAAGCCACCCAGTTCGACGCCGAACTCGCCACCTACCGCGAGGCCGGCGTCCGCGTCTACGGTGTCTCGACCGACGACGCCGACTCACACCGCGAGTTCGCGGCTGAACAGGACCTGGGCTTCGATCTGCTCGCAGACCCCGACGGGAAGGTTGCCGACGCGTTCGGCGTCGACACCAGCGGCGGCGGTGCCGAGCGGACGACCTTCGTCTGTGCCGGCGGGCAGGTCTGTGGGCTCTACGAGGGCGTGAACCCGGACGGACACGCGCGCGAGGTTCTGCGGGACATACTCGACATGGGGCTCGCGTCGCTCGAGGAGTAACGGGAGGTGTCGGCGGGGGAGTGGCAGGGGTGGCCGGCGGCCCGAACCACGCCGACGCGAGATGGCAGTCCTTTTGATTTCGGACGCTGAGGGTTAGGGTATGGACTACGAGCCCCACGACATCGAACCGAAGTGGCGGCAGCGCTGGGACGACGCGGGGCGCTACGAGGCTGACCCTGGCGAGGATCCCGACCCGACGTTCATCACCGTCCCCTATCCCTACCCGAGCGGCGGGATGCACCTCGGCCACTGTCGCACCTACACGGTCCCGGACGTCTACGCCCGGTATCGCCGGCTGCAGGGCGACACCGTCCTCTTTCCCATCGCCTGGCACGTCACCGGCACGCCCATCGTCGGCGCCGTCGAGCGCCTGAAGGAGGGCGACGAGGACCAGATCTCCTCGCTGCAGGACGCGTTCAACGTCCCTGAGTCAGACCTGCAACACCTGGAGACGCCCATGGAGTACGCCCGCTACTTCATCGAGGAGGCCGACTCGAGCTACAAGCGCGGCATGCAACAGCTCGGCCTCTCGATCGACTGGCGCCGCGAGTTCACGACGAACGACGACCGCTACTCGCAGTTCATCACCTGGCAGTACGAGACGCTCAAGGAGCGCGGTCTCCTTGAGAAGGGACTACATCCGGTCGATTTCTGTACCAACGAGCGCCAGCCCGTCACGGACCACGACCTGCTGGAGGGCGAGGACGCCGAAATGCAGGAGTTCACGCTCATCCGTTTCCGCCAGGAGGGCGAGACGCCAAGCGGCTCGGAATCTGCGAGCGGCGACCAGTCCCGAACGACGATCTTTCCGATGGCTACCCTCCGGCCCGAGACGGTCCGTGGCGTGACCAACGCCTACGTCCACCCCGAGGCGACGTACGTCCGAGCCACAATCGACGACGAGGAGTGGGTCGTCAGCGAGGCGGCAACCGAGAAGCTACGGCTCCAGGCCCACGACGTCACAGTCGAGGCGACCCTTCCGGGCGAAGACCTGGTCGGCCAGCGCGTCGAAAACCCCGTCACGGGCGAGGATATCGTCGTTCTGCCGGCGACGTTCGTCGACCCGGACAACGCGACGGGCGTCGTGATGTCGGTGCCCGCCCACTCGCCGGACGACTACCTCGCCCTGGAGGAGGCGAAAGCCGACGCCGACCGCATCGAGGCCGAGTACGGCGTCGACGCCGCGGAGATCCGCGCGATCGAACCGGTTCCGATCCTCGCAATCGACGACTACGGCGACGTTCCGGCGCGAGACGCCGTCGCGGCGGCGGGCGTCGAGTCGACCGACGACCCCTCGCTGCACGCGGTCACCGAGGATCTCTATCAGGACGAGTTCCACGGCGGCCGTCTGCTGGAGTCCTACGGCGACTTCGCCGGCGAGGTCATCGAGGACGTCCGCGAGGACTTTCGCGAGTACCACCGCGAGGCCGGGAACTTCGGGGCGATGTACGAGTACACGGAGGAGGTCGTCTGCCGGTGTGGCGGCGACGTCGAGGTCTCAGTCCGGGACACCTGGTTCATCCGGTACAACGACGAGGCCTGGCAGGCGAGGGCCCGCGAGGCCGTCGACCGGATGGACGCGGTCCCCGAGAACACCCGCAAGCAGTACTACGACACAATCGACTGGCTCGAGGAGTGGCCCTGCATCCGCAACTACGGACTCGGGACGCGCCTGCCCTGGGACGACGAGTTCGTCATCGAACCGCTCTCGGATTCGACCATCTACATGGCCTACTACACCATCGCGCCCCGCCTCCGTGAGGTGCCCGTCGAGGACCTCGACCGGGACTTTTTCGACGTGCTCTTTTTCGGCCCCGACGGCGGGGACGCCCCCGAGGGCCTCGAGGTCACTGTCGGCGACCCGGACGAGCGCGCCCTGGCGTTGCGCGAGGAGTGGGAGTACTGGTATCCCGTCGACTATCGCTGCTCGGCAAACGACCTCATCCGCAACCACCTCACCTTCTACATCTACCACCACGCGGAGCTGTTCGAAGCGGACAAGTGGCCCCAGGGGATCACGTCGATGGGGCTGGGCCTGCTGGAAGGCGAGAAGATGTCCTCCTCGAAGGGCCACGTCGTCCTGCCCGGCGAGGCCATCGAGCGCTATGGCGCCGACACCGTCCGGTTTTTCCTGCTCAACTCCGCCGAGCCCTGGCAGGACTACGACTGGCGGGCCGAGGAGGTCAGCTCCACGCGCGACCAGCTCGAACGCTTCTGGGACCGCGCACAGGACCTCGTCGGCCGCGAACCCCCGTCGGACCCGGATCTCGAATCAGTCGACCGCTGGCTGCTCTCGAAGCTCCAGTCGACGATCCGGGAGGTGACCGACGCCTTGGAGAACTTCGAGACCCGCACCGCCAGCCAGGCCGCGTTCTACGGCTTCGAGGAGAACCTGCGGTGGTACCGCCGGCGGACCGATACGGACCGCCCCGCCGCGGCCTGGACACTCCGGCGGGTCCTGGAGGCGCGCCTGCGACTGCTGGCCCCCTTTGTCCCGTTCGTGGCCAACGAACTCCACGAGCAGCTCGCGGGGGGGCCGGCAGAAGAGGCCGCCTGGCCCGAGCCCGACCCCGACTTCGAGTCGCCGACAATCGAGGCCCGGGAGACGCTCGTCGACGATCTGACCGAGGACGTCCGGGATATCGTCGACGTCACCGGGGCCGACCCCGGGACGATCCGGGTCTACGTCGCCGCCGGCTGGAAGCGCGACGTCTTCGAGGCGGTGCGTGAGGTCGGGGCTGACGTCGGGGCCGTCATGAGCGAGGTCATGCAAGAGGAGTCGCTACGGGAGAAAGGCGACGCGGTCAACGACCTCGCACAGGACCTCGTGGCCTTTGCCCGGGGGCGCGACGACGAACGCCTGGCCGCGCTGGCCGCCGTCGAGGAGCGGGCGGTCTACGAGGACGCGGCCGACTTCCTCGAGCGGGAGTTCGACGCCACTGTCGAGGTCTACGCCGAGGACGGCGATCCGGTCGACCCGGAGGGCAAGGCCAGCCAGGCCGTCCCCTTCCGGCCCGCGGTGCACCTGGCCTGACCCGGCTGGCGGCGTCGCCCCGATCCATTTTCAACACTGATTCTTCGGGCAATGTATTCTTACTATATCAGCCGAAAGAATCTGTATGCCCTCCGGGAGTCGGGCGATCAGCCCCATCATTGGTGTCCTCCTGATGGTGAGTCTGACCGTCGTGTTGGCGACGGTTTTCGCGTCCGGGATCCTCACAACCGATGGTGGGCTCGAAGAGAAGACGGAGCAGTTCGAAGAGACAGTCGAGACGGCCTCGGCGAACCCCTGGTCGGGGGAGTCGGGCGACCTCGTTCGCATCTCTGACACCACAGCGGGCGCAACCGACGTCAGGTACCGAATCAACTTCACGATCGAGCCGGGGTCGGACACGGTCGGAAACTCACTGAACAGCGTCGAACTCGATGTGACGACGGGATCGCCGGACATGTTCTCGGGCACCGGACAGGCGAATCTCGAGAAGGTCGTCATCGACAACGGGAGTGACGGGTCCATCGACAGGGAGATTAGCGGGGACTTGAACGGCTGGACTGTGCAGGACGGCGGCTCGACGCTGAAAATCGAGTTCAGCGGGTCGGCCTACTCCGCGAGCGCGGACGACTCCATCATCGCGGTCTTCGACGGCGTGAAAAACCCGGCGAGCCCCGGGACCTACGACATCGAGGCGCAAACCAGCGGCGACGGCAACACGCACACAGGAACAATCACGATCGAGTGACACGGTTGTCCGGGGTGGCCGACTGCCGGTCGGGATCCTGCCGTACACCGTCCCCGAGTCGAACCGCCACGAGGGTTCCCCGCGGGTCGCGATCGCGAAACGCCACCTCGCCGCCCAGCCGCATGACGACCCACCGGACGGCCCACAGGCCGAGCCCGGACCCGTGCTCGAGTGCCGATTCGCTCCCCTCCTCGACGGCCTGTACCTCGTGGTCGGGGATGCCGGGCCCGTTGTCGGCGACGCTTATAAAGAGTGGATACTGTCTGTCGGCCTCGTAGCTGGCCCGGACCGTGACTGTCGGCTCGCTTTCGTCGTTGTGTTCGACCGCGTTGTCCACGAGGTTGGACAGCGCCAGTTCCAGGGCGGTCCCCGACCCTTCGATGATCACCCCAGCCGGAACGTCGTGGGTGAGAGAGACGTCGGGCTGACCGATGTCCGCGAAGATGCTCTCGACGATCTCATCGAGTGTGGCCGTGCCTCCAACGGACCCGAAGTCGGATATGACGCGTTCTATCTCCCGGGCCTGCTCGGAGAGGCGCGTCAGGTCTTCTCCGGCATCGACGATCGCCCCGGCGCTGTCGGCCTTCGATGGGTCGTCGACTGTCGCCCGGAGGCGTTCGGCGTGACTGATGACGACCGTCATCTTGTTCCTGAGATTGTGTCGGAGGACGCGGTTGAACACCTCTAGCCGCTGTCGGCGGGAGGTGCGCTCTGTCACGTCACGGAGCACAATCGCGTGTCCCAGACTGTGACCGTGCTGGTCTGTCAGCTCTGATATGGTCGGCTCGAAGAGGGTGTAGCCGTCCACGGACGACAGCCTGACCGTCTCTGTCTCTCCCAGCGCCGTGATCTGGGTCCCGAACAGTTCTGCAATATCGGTGCCGACGACGCTGGCCACGCTCCCCGGCAGTGCTCTCTCGGCGGCGGCGTTGAGTTCGACGACCGACCCCGTGCTGTCGGTGACGATGACGAGGTCGGACAGCTCCTCGACGACGGTCTGTGGACCGACGTTTCCCGCCGCCGGAAGCCGATCGAAGAGGCGGTACGGGCCGAGTACCGCGCTCGCGGAGGCGCTGCCGACGAACAGACCGACGCCCACGGTCCGGGAGAGCACCCATGGCGCCGTCCCATCTAGCTGCAGTCCGAACAGGATAGCCAGCCACGGAACGGTGCCCAGAACCCCGAGCAGCAGGCCAATCGTCGAGTCGAGGTACTCGTAGCGGTGAAACGCCCAGAGCAACAGGCCGGTCCCCACGACCACCAGCCCGCTGGCGTACAGCAACGAGAGCCACTGCGTGATGTTCAGAAACGCGACCGCCGCGGCGGCCAGGCCGCTTGCGGCCTCCTGTGACGGGAGGCGGATATACGACAGCGTCTGGGTGCCGAACACGACCGCCGTTGCCAGCAGCCCAACCGCTGGGACAATGGACACGACAAAAACCATGCCCGGTGAGACGAACTCGTCACGGCCTGTGTAGCTGAGACAGAAAAACAGCCACGGAACCGGCATCGCCAGCCCGACGACGACGACGGTCGCGAGCAACAGTGCTCTCGGGAGGTCGACGGCGATAGCCAGCGCCATCACTCCCGCACCGAGTCCCACCGTTCCCGTGAGTGCTCCGAACCAGTCCGATGCCGGGGCCTCACGATACCACCAGGCCACGACTGCGGCCCCACAGAGCAGAACCGCCGCTGGGCCGAATACGACGAGTATCCAGCGCACTATTTTTCTATACGTTGTCTGGACGGCCTAAATATACTTGTGCTCCCAGCCGTCAGTCGCCCGTTCCCACGAGGGCAAAGTCCGTCCCGGCGCCGCGCTCGCGGGCGCCCTCGTAGATGACGTGAGAGGCGGCCACGTCCTGGATGGCAAGCCCCGTCGAGTCGAAGACGGTGACGCCGTCGTCGTCGGTCCGTCCGTCGATCAGGCCGGCGACGACGTCGCCGACCTCCCCGTGGAGGTCGTCGTCGTCGAGCAGCCCCGCACTCCAGGGGACGTTGATCTCCCCGGAGTGGGTGCACTGTTCGTAGTCGTCGATGACGAGTGTGGCGTCCTGGAGCACGCTGTCGGCGATCTCGTGTTTGCCCTCGGCGTCGGCGCCCATCGCGTTGACGTGAGTCGTCTCGCCGACCTCGCCGACGACTGGCTCCTCGACCGGCGTGGTGGTCGAGACGACGTCACAGGCCGCGGCCTCGGCGTTCGTCCCGGCGCGGACGTCGTAGTCGTCGCCGTAGCGGTCGATGACGGCCTGGACCGCTGCCTCGTCGACGTCGGCGACGACGACCGCCTCGATCGGCCGGACCTCGGCGATTGCCTCCAGTTGCGTGTACGCCTGGATGCCGGCCCCGACCAGCCCCAGCGACGTCGCGTCCTCGCGGGCGAGGTACTTCGTGGCGACGGCCGCCGCCGCTCCCGTCCGCAGGCGGGTCAGTGTCGTCCCGTCGAGCACCGCCAGCGGGAGTGCGGTGTCGGGGTCGGAGTAGATCATCGTCCCCATGACCGTCGGGAGGTCGTTGCGGTCTGGGTTGTCGGGGTGAGAATTGACCCACTTGACGCCCGCCGCCTCCCAGTTTTCCCCGACCCCCTCGCGGGCGTCGATGTACGCGGGCATCGACCGGAAGTCGCCGTTGTACTGCGGGAGGTCGATGTAGGACTTTGCGGGCATCTGGGTGTCGCCGCGGGCGTCGGCCGCGAAGGCGCCCTCCACCGCGTCGATTATCTCCGGCATCTGCGCGCTCGCCTCGACGTCCTCGGGATCGAGCAGCAGCGTCTCCATGTCGGGCTATCCGTCCGCGGGCCACTTATAGAAAGTGTGAGGCGAAAACCCACGGCTTTAGCGGTGAGTAGCTCATACTGACGGCTATAACTTCGTGAGCATAGTCGACCCCGCGGGGGGTCGAAATCGCTCACGGGCTTATAGCCGTCAGTATCAAATGCGGCCCGGTCGGCAGAAAAACGGCACACGCGCGGACCAGCTGAACTGGTCCGGGACAGGGGATTCGGGGTGGGGTGGGTGTGGGCGGCAAACGACGCCGCCAGCCAAGCGTACGACGGAGCGGTACAAAAGGCCCGCGCGCTGTTGCAGAGCCTGCAACTCCCTGCGGACAGTCTCACTCGACCGAGACGGTCCGCGTCTCCCGGACGGGGGCCAGCGGCAGTTCCGGAAACGCGACCTCGACGGTGATGTCCAGTTGGGCCGGGTCGCCGCCGAAGACGACGACCGGGACTGTCGTCTCGCCGAGATAGGCGTCCTTGCTTGTCATCTCGTGGCCGTTGACCGTCACGCGGACCCCGGCACGCGCGCCGCCCGCCGTCGAGCGGACCGTCACCTCGTGGAGGGCGCGCTCGCCGGACGCGACGATCGAGGGAAACTCCCCCCACTCGACCGCGACGGCCGGCAACTCGCCGGCGCTCTCGACGACGCGCTCGGCGACGCCATCTGCCAGCCCCGCCGCGGAGAGCCGGTCCGCGCCCGCCGCCAGCACGTCCGCTGGCGTCGTGAACCCGGCCGCGGCGAGTGTCTTCGCACGGCTCGAACCCACGCCGTCGATCGCTGTCAGCGCGACCGCGTCCTCGCTGACGCCGTCCTCGACACGGGCCTCAACGCGGCGGACGAGGTTGGCTCGGCGCCCCGCGCCGAACCGGTCGACGACCGCGCGCAGCGCCGCGAACAGGCGCAGGGCGTTTTGCCGGATCACCCAGGCGTCGCTGCGGAGCGCGGCGGGTGTCGTCCCGTCCATTGCGGCCCGGAGGATAGCCAGCACCTTCCGCGGGCCCGCATCGAGGTCCGCGGCCCTCTCGCCGAGGACTGCGGCGACGGCATCCTCCTCGTCGCTGCGGGCGCTGACACTCTCGAACTCCGGAGCCGAGGCGACTGCCCGGAGGATCTCGAACTCCGAGAGCGACTCCTGGTCGGCCAGGTCCGCGAAATGACGGGCCGTCTCCAGGCGCAGGTAGAAGTTCGAGGCCAGCCGGCCAAGCGGCGCCGGCTCGACGGCGAGGCCGTCCATCTCCACGAAGCCGCAGTCGACGAGCCACGAGAGGGTGTCGCTGACCCGCTCGCGGAGGTCGTCGCCGGTGACGTAGCCCGACGCGCGCTCGGCGCGGACGTAGTAGAACGTGGTCTCGAGCCAGCTCATCGCGTCCTCGACGTCCCCTACGGTACCGAGGGCGATTTCGGCGTTGAGGTGGACCGCGAGATCCGTCGCCACACCGTCGCCCTCCCGCTCTGCGAGCCGTGACTCGATTGTCGTGCCCTCCTCTAAGAGCCGCCGGTAACGGTCGGCGTCCGAGCGGTCACAGACCACCCAGGCATAGCCCTGATCGTCGTAGCCGGGCCGGCCCGCCCGGCCGAGCATCTGGAGGACGTCGAGCGGGCTCATGTCGACCTCCCCTTCCAGCGGATCGTGGTACTTCGTGTCGCGGATGACGACACACCGCGCGGGGAGGTTCACCCCCCAGGCGAGCGTCGACGTCGAAAAGAGGACGCGGACCTTCCCCTCGCGAAACCACGCCTCGACCCGGTTCTTGTCCTCCCGCGAGAGGCCGGCGTGATGGAAGCCGACACCGTCCAGCACGGACTGGCGGAGCGTGTCGTCGTTCAGATCGGCAGCGTCGGTATGGAAGTCGTAGTCGCCGCGGGCGCCGACGGGCACGTCGCGCTCTGTCAGTTCGTCGCGGGTCGTCTTCGCGGCCTCGACGGTGTCCTGGCGGGAGGAGACGAACACGAGCGCCTGGCCCTCGTCGCGGATGTGCGGCTCCACGAGGTCGAGCGTCCGGTAGAGCCGGCGGTACTTGTCCGCGAAGGCGTTCTCGCCGTGGCTGTACGTGACGACCTCGCCCGCAAGCGGGACGGGACGGTACTCCTCGCCGAAGCTGAAGGTCGTCTCCGCGGGGGCGTCCAGCCACGCGGCCACGTCGTCGACGTTGGGCATCGTCGCCGAGAGCGCGACGAAGCGCGGATCACAGAGCCGCCGCAGGCGAGAGATGGTGACCTCGAGGACGCTGCCCCGCTTGTCCGAATCCAGCAGGTGGACCTCGTCGACGACACAGCAGTCGACCTCGCTGACGAAGCCGTACCGGCGGGAGTCGTGCTTGCGCGTCGCCGAGTCGGCCTTCTCGGGGGTCATCACGAGGATGTCCGCCCGCTCTGCCCGCCGGGGGTTGAGGTCGCGCTCCCCGGTGACGACGTACACCGAGTAGCCCAACTCCTCGAAGCGCTCCCACTCGCGTTCCTTCTCGTTCGTCAGCGCGCGCAGGGGTGCGAGAAAGAGCGCGGTTCCGCCCTCGGCGAGCGTCCGGCAGATCGCGACCTCGGCGATAGCGGTCTTGCCACTCGCGGTCGGCGCGCTGACGACGACGTTCTCCCGGGTGTCCAGAACCGCCGGCAGCGTCTCCGCCTGCATCGCGTTGAAGCGCTCGAAGGGGAACGCGCCGGCGAAGTCCGGCAGAACGTCACTGACGGCGACCTCCGTCTCGGTGTCGGCGTGACCTCCCACATCGGGGGGCAGAGCCCGGCCATTATAGGCGTTTCTGTCGCCCCCTGACTCGGGTCTGGGCCTCGCCGGGCTCTCGCCGTCAGTATCAGCCCCCTCCTTCTCCGAGTCGCAGCCCCGGCAGCCGGTCGTCTCTCGCGACGTACACCTTCTCGACGCCGGCCTCGTGGAGATCCGTCGCGCAGTCGTTCCCGGCGACCTGCTCGCGGATGCCCCCGGGATCGGTCACGCGAGCACCGGCGACCACGTCGACGCCCGCGTCGAAGGCTGGCCCCGGCAGGAGGGAGGCGGTCGCGCCGACGAGCACCACCGGGGCGACGTCGAGGTCGGAGAGCACGGACAGGTAGCGGTCGACGCCGCCGTAGACGAGTGCCGATCCGGTGATAAAACAGAGGTCGGCCCCCGCGAATGCGGTCTCGCAGTTCTCGGGGGCGAACAGTTCGACGGCCACGCTGTCGGGCGCATCCACACGTTCGGGCGGGTCCCGCTCGACGACCCGCACCGCGACGGCGTCGAACTTCCTCAGTGCCGGCCCGAAGAAGCCGACCGTCGCGACCGTTTCGACGTCCGACGAGAGCGCTGCCATGGGATCGCCGACCCGCCAGTCGACGTCCGGCGCCGACAGCGCGTTCAGCGCCGCGACGCCGACTGCCCGTCCCAGGTTCGTCTCGCCGCCGGTCGCCAGCGCGACGAGTGCCGGGACAGATGCCGTCTCCACGCCGACGCCGACGTCTGTCAGCGCACCCTCGGGCCGGTGTGCGAGCCCCGCGAGCCGGCCGTGGGCGGGGTGTATCACCTCGACCAGCACGACCCCCTCGCCGACGGTGACTTGCGACCCCTCCGCCGCCTCGGCACGGTCCGAGAGCGTCCCAGCGACCCGGGTGAGAAGCTCCGACGTCACGGCTCCATCCCCGACCGGTCGCGGAAGTCGTGTTCGTAGCCGACGGACCCTCCCGGGCCGCGCCGTTCCAGCTGTCGTGTGACCTCGTCTACGTCCGCCGGCCCGGCGAACGCGAACAGGCCGTCGACGTAGGGCAACGCGGTCGCCATCCCGCGACAGGTCGGCTCGTACTCCCGCGTGGCCGCCAGGGGGTTCAGCCAGACCACCGCCCTGGACCGCCGCGCGAGCCAGGTCATGCCGTCCTCCAGTGACCCGATCTCCCCGACGTCCAGGCCGTCGCTTATCACGAGGGTCACCGTCCGGCGACCGACGGCGTGGGGCCACCGCCGCCGGAGCGTGTCGAGCGAGTCGCCGATCCGTGTTCCGCCGCCCCAGGCGACCTCCGCGCGTTCGAGCGCCGTGGCCGGGTCTCCCTCTGACGTCTCGAAAACCCCCGTGACCTCGCGGATGTCCGTATCGAAGAAGAAGGCGCGAACCGACCGCTCCCCGTCGACGAGTTCGTCGACGACGGAGAGGAGAAACTCCCGGTCGATGGCGTCCAGCACCGACTGGCTGACGTCGACGAGGACGCAGGCGCGAACGGCGGTGCGGTTCCGCTCGCGGGCCGGCAGCGTCACCGTCACTCCGCCAGTTTCGAGGCTCTCGCGCAGCGCGCGGCGCGCGTCCACGGCGTCGCCGGCACGCGCCCGCGACCACCGTCGCCCCGACAGCGTCGCCAGCGTCTGCGCAAAGCGACGCATGGCCGCCGTGCTCACCCGGCCGGCATCGCCCGTCGCGTCCGCGACCTCTGTCCGGGAACCCGCCGCGCTGTAGGTCCCCGCCCGCTCCTCCGCAGCCCCCGCGTCGGGGCTATCGGCCGGAGACTCGCTCACCCGCCGCGACAGCACGGCCGCTTCCTCGATCGACTCCTCCGCGTCGCCGTCGAGGGCGTCGGCCAGATCCGTCGCCTCCGTCGCGCCCTCGATGTCCGTCCGCCCGGATTCGCCGTCGCTGTCCTCGGCCCGTTCCTCGCCCTCGTCGGCGGTTGCGGTCGCCTCCAGGCCGGTCCGGAGGCGGTACCAGAACTCTGGGAAGTGCTCGTCGAGTATCTCGCAGTCACGAGGGTCGGTGACGAGCGTGGCACGCATCGCAGCCCGGACACGCCTGCGGTCTTCGAGGCCGACCCGGATCAGCGCCTCCACGGCCGGGAGCGCGGCGTTTGCCGGGACCGCGACGCCGTCCCCTCGGAGCAGGCGCGTCAGGCGGAGAACTTCCCGGAGGACGTGGTCGCGCGCGGTCGCGAAGTCCGGGGGCGTCGAGTGACCCATCAGTCGTCGACTTTGGCCGCCCCCCGTGCCTCGCGTGCGGCGGCCTCGAGCCCTTCGAGCAACTCGGTGTCGAGGCGCTGGACGTCCTCGGCTTCCTTGAGCAACGCGGCGATGGTGCGCTCGATCTCCGCCGGCGTGACCCTGGAGTTGTCGCCATCCGATCGGAGCATCGCCACCGCGCGCGCCCAGTCCAGCGTCTCGGCGACGCCCGGCTGCTTGAGGAACGACTCCTCGCGCAGCTCCTGGACAATCGCACACACCTCGGCGGCGACGGCGGCGTCGAGTCCGGGCACCTTCCGGCGGACGATCTCCAGTTCCTCCTCGAATGTCGGCGGCTCGACGTACAGGTACAGGCAGCGCCGCTTCAGCGCGTCGCTCAACCCTCTCGTCCTGTTGGAGGTGATGATCACGATTGGTGGCCGGTCTGCGGTGACGGTCCCGTACTCGGGGATTGTCACCTGGAAATCGGAGAGGACCTCCAGCAGGAAGGCCTCGAACTCCTCGTCTGCACGGTCGATCTCGTCGATCAGGAGCACCGGCGGCGTCTCGCCGTCGTGGCGCAGCGCACGGAGCAGCGGGCGCTCGAAGAGGTACTCCTCGGAGAAGACCGACTCGGCGACGCCTTCGCCCTTCCGGGACTGGACCTCGAGCAGTTGCTTCGTGTAGTTCCACTCGTAGAGGGCGTGTTCCGCGGCCAGTCCCTCGTAACACTGCAGGCGGACCAGCTCCGTCTCGAAGCCCTCGGCGAGGACCTTCCCGAGTTCGGTCTTCCCGGCTCCGGGTTCGCCCTCGACGAGCAGCGGCTTGCCCATCCCCAGCGCGAGGAAGACGGAGGTCACGAGGTCGTCGTCCGCGACGTAGTCGGCCGACTCGAAGACCGCACGCAGGCGCTCCTCGGTCAGGTCGTCGAAGGCAGTGGCGGGTTCACCCATCTGTCGTCCTCTCTTCTGTCAGCCACTGGCGGCCACGTCCGTATCAAGGTACCGCTCGGGGTCGTCCCCGAACGCGTCGGCACAGCCCTGGCCACAGAAGTGGTAGGTCTCGCCGCGGTGCTCGACGGTCGCCGCCGCCTCGCCGACGGTCACGTCCATCCCGCAAACCGGATCGACAGTCGTCTCCTCGTCCGACCCCGCCCTCGCCACGCGGCCGCTCGTCTGGTCGTGCCCGCCGCCGGCGGCCCCTTCGTCGGTTCCGGCGGCTCCCTCCCAAGCCGCTGTCGCGTCGGTGGCCTCGAAGGGAATCGGCCCCTCCGCGTCCCGTCGGAGCGCGACGAGTTCGGCCAGGATGCTCACGCCGATCTCCTCTGCCGTCTGTGCGCCGATGTCGATCCCGGCAGGCGTCGTCACGGCATCGAGTACGGTGTCCCGGGCGAGAGCCAGTCGATTTGCAACCGTAGTGGCAGCCGCGTTCCTGCGTTCGTCGCTGGCGACGAGGCCGACGTAGGCGGCCCCGGCCCGGAGGCCGGCGGCCACGCCGAGCTCGTCGCACTCGCCCATCGACGCGACGACGACGTAGTCGGCCCCCTGGATGGCGTCGGCGACCGACTCGACGTCGGTTGCGGCGACCGTCGCGTCCGAAGCTTCCGTGTCGCCGCCCCCGGCATTCCCCCCGTCGGGGTCGGTGACAGCAGTCACCTCGTACGTGAGTTCGGCGGCCAGCTGCACGAGCGACCGGGCGACCGGCGTCTCCCCGACGACGACCAGCCGCGGGGCCGGCGTCACGGGCTCGACGAACAGTTCGAGCGTGCCGCCGCTGTGGCAGGTCATCGGGTACGCCTCGACGCCCGGGCGGTCGACGTCGGCTGGGTCGGGGGCGAGGCCGACGAGCGTCGGCTCCCCGGTTTCGAGCGCGGCGGTCGCTTCCGCCTCGATGATCGACTGGGCACAGCTGGCGCCGCCGATCCACCCGACAATCTCCCCGTCGGCGGTCACCAGTGCGCGGTCGCCGACGTTCGCCGACACCGGCGCCTCGCGGCGGACGACCGTCACGCGGGCGTAGGGCTGGCCCCGGGCGTCGAACTCCGCGGCGATCTGCTCTACTTTCTCCGGCGATGCGGCGTCCGCACGGCCCGGATCGCCCGCATCGGAGGGGGTGGCGTCTGTCATCTGGGCGCAGTCAGTCGCCAGCGGCCTCCTCCTCGCCGTCGAGGTCCAGTTCGAGCCGGTCGGCGGGATCCGTGGAGAGCCCCGCCTCGTCGAGCTTCTCCCAGACCCGATCCGGCGTCATGGGCATGTCGACGTGGCTGACGCCGGCGTGTTCCATCGCGTCCACGACCGCGTTGACGATGGCCGGCGGCGATCCGACAGTCGGCGACTCGCCGACGCCCTTTGCGCCGATCGGGTGGTGTGGCGAGGGCGTGACCGTGTAGTCGGTGTCCATCTCGGGGATCTCCATCGACGTGGGGAGCAGGTAGTTCATGAAGTCCCCGGCGGTCACGTTGCCGTTGTCGTCATACGAGACGTGTTCGAGCATCGCCGTCCCGATGCCCTGCGCAAGGCCGCCGTGGACCTGCCCCTCGACGACCATCGGGTTGATCCGGTTCCCGCAGTCGTCGAGCGCATAGAACGTCCGGATGTCGACCTCGCCGGTCTCCCGGTCCACCTCGACGACACAGATGTACGCGCCGAAGGGGAAGGTCATGTTCGGCGGGTCGTAGTAGTTGACGGCCTCCAGACCCGGCTCCTCGTCGGGCGGGGAGTTCATGTACGACGCGCCGGCGATCTCGGCGATCGAGAGGGACTGCTCGGGGACCCCCTCGACGTGGACCTGGCCGGTCTCGCGGTCCCAGACGACGTCCTCCTCCGCGACTTCGAGTTCGTTCGCCGCGATGGATTTTGCCTTCTCGCGGACCTTCCTGGCCGCGACGGCCGTCGCCGCGCCGCCGACTGGCGTCGACCGGGAAGCGTACGTGCCCAGTCCGTAGGGTTCGGTGTCGGTGTCGCCGTGTTCGACCTGCACGTCCGCGACGTCCAGCCCGAGTTCCTCGGCGACGATCTGTGCGAATGTCGTCTCGTGACCCTGGCCCTGGGTCTGGACGCCGATCCGAACCGTCGCCTTCCCCGTCGGATGGAGGCGGATCTCCGCCGAGTCGAACATCTCGATGCCCGCGATGTCACACTGCTTGCCGGGACCGGCGCCGACGATCTCGGTAAACGTCGAGAGGCCGATGCCCAGCAGCGTGTCGTCGTCCGCTTCGATGCGCCGCTGTTGTTCCTCGCGGAGTTCGTGGTAGTTCGTCGACTCGATGGCCTTGTCCAGCGCCCGCTCGTAGTCGCCGGAGTCGTAGGTCCAGCCCGTCGTGGACTCGTAGGGGAACTCCTCCTTTGGGATGAAGTTCTTCCGGCGGACCTCGGCGGGATCCATGTCCAGTTCCTGTGCGAGCACCTTCACCAGCCGCTCGATGAGGTAGACGGCCTCGGTGACACGGAACGAACACCGGTAGGCGATGCCGCCCGGGGCGGTGTTCGTGTAGTAGGCGTCGAGTTCGCCGTAGGCGGCGTCGATGTCGTAGGAGCCAGTGAATATCTTGAAGAAGCCGGCGGGGAACTTCGATGGCTGGGCCGCGGCGTTGTAGGCGCCGTGGTTGGCCAGCACGTCGACGTCGACGGCCTTGATCTCGCCGTCCTCCGTGGCCGCGACCCGCCCGGTCATGTCGTAGTCGCGGGCGAAGGACGTCGTCTGGACGTTCTCGGAGCGCTCCTCGATCCACTTGACGGGCTGTTCGAGCACGTAGGAGGCGGCAGCCGAGATGACGTAGCCAGGATAGATCGGCACCTTGTTCCCGAAGCCGCCGCCGACGTCGGGGGAGACGATGCGGACCTTGTGTTCCGGGATGCCCGAGACCATCGAGAACAGCGTCCGGTGGGCGTGGGGCGCCTGAGAAGTCATGTGGACGGTCATCTTCTCGTTGTCCCCGTCCCAGTCGGCCACGCAGCCGCAGGTTTCGATTGGCGCGGGATGGAGGCGCTGGTAGTACATGTCCTCCTCGACGGTGACGTCCGCTTCCTCGAAGGCCGCCTCCGTCGCGTCCTCGTCGCCGGTCTCCCAGGTGAAGATGTGGTTCGACTCCTGGTCTATGTCCTCGCGGACGACCGGCGCATCCTCCTGCTTGGCCTTCTCGGCGTCGACCACCGGATCGACGGTGTCGTACCTGACCTCGACCTTCTCGGCGCCGTCCTTGGCGACGTAACGGTCCTCGGCGATGACCGCCGCGACCTCCTGGGACTGGAACTTGACCTTGTCCCGGACCAGCACCTCCTGTGTGTCGTCCATCAGCGTCGGCATCGTCGCCAGGTCGTAGGCCTCGAGGTCCTCGGCAGTGAGGACCGCAACGACGCCGTCGGTGTTCTCGGCGCGCTCGGTCCTGATGTTCGTCACGCGGGCGTGGGCGTGCGGGCTGCGGACGACCTCGCAGTGGAGCATGCCGTCCTTCTTGACGTCGTCGACGTAGTTTCCTCGCCCCGTGATGAACCGGCGGTCCTCCTTTCGTTTCACGTCCTCGCCCATACCGCCACGGCCGTGGCCGCCGTGTTTCTCGGGGTCCGGGCCGCCGTCGTCGTCCTCGCGGTACTCCGCGTCCGGCTTCTGTGAGTCGCTGCTCATTCGTGGTCACCTCGGGTCGGGTACTCGCGGCCGACGTCTGGGCCGTCCATACAACAGCCCTCGCCAGTATCGGAGCCGCCGCCGGGTTCGACGCCGCCGTCCGGGGCCGTCTCCATGCTCGCCTCCTCGTGTTCGACCGGCGTCTCCGGCGGTTCGCGGCCGTTGAGCACGTCCGCCGCGTACTCGATGGACTTCACGATGTTCTGATAGCCCGTGCACCGACAGAGGTTGCCGCTTATGTTCTCGCGTATCTCGCGCTCGCCGGGGTCGTCGTTTTCCTCCAGCAGCGCCTTGCCGGCCATGATCATCCCCGGCGTGCAGTAGCCACACTGGAGACCGTGCATCTCGTGAAAGCCCTCCTGGAGTGGGTGGAGGTCCGACTCGCCCATCCCCGCCTCGGGCTGGTCTTCCATGCCCTCGACCGTCGTTATTTCGCTGCCGTCGGCCTGGACCGCGAACGTGAGACAGGACTTGATCGCCTCGCCGTCCAGGTAGACGGTACAGGCCCCGCAGTTGCCCGTATCGCACCCGATGTGGGTGCCCGTCAGGTCGAGGTCCTCGCGGATGGCGTGAACCAGCAGCTTCCGTGACTCGACGCTCAACTCGCGCTCTGTGCCGTTTACCGTGAGCGAAATCTCCTTCTCTGTCATTGTCAGTCCCCCATCGCCATCTGGTCGGTTCCGTAGGCGGCGGCCGGCCCGTCGTTGTTCGCGCGCTCGGTCGCGTCCGCGAGCGCTCGCTGGGTCAGCACGCGGACCATGTTGCGCTTGTACTCGGCGCTGCCGTGCTCGTCCGATTCGGGGTTCGAGCCTTCGGCGGCAATCTCGCCGGCTTCCTTGAACAGGTCTCCGGAGGGCCGCTCGCCTTCGAGGTGGTCGCCGGCCTCGGGGACGGCGACGTTGGTGATGTCGACGGCCGTCAGCGCGATCGTCGCGTCCTCGATGAGCCCGCCGTCGAGGACGACCCGCGCCGCGACGCCGGCCATCGCGTAGTCGCCGACCTTCCGCTTGAGCTTGTGGTAAGCGCTGCCCTCGTCGTCCCCCGAGATGGGGGCCCGGATCTCGGTGATCAGCTCGTCGTCCGCCAGTGTGTTGTCGTAGGGCAACAGGAAAAAGTCGTCTGCGGGAATCGTGCGCTCCCCGTCCGGGCCGCGCGCGACGACCTCGCCCTCGTGGGCAAGCAGGACCGTCGCCCAGTCCCCCTTGGGGTCTGACTGTGCGACCGAGCCGACGACTGTGCCGCGGTTGCGGATCTGTGGGTCGGCCACCAGCGGCGCGGTGTCGGCGAAGCTGCCGTACTGCCGGTCGATGAGCCCCGACTCCTCGGCGTCGGCGTGGCGTGCCAGCGCGCCGATTTTGAGGTGGTCCCCGTCCTCACGGAGGTAGTCGAGTTCGTCGATGCCGTTGAGGTCGACGACCGTCTCCGGGCGGGCCAGCCGGAACCGCATCATCGGTACCAGGCTCTGTCCCCCGGCGAGAATCGTCGGATCGTCCAGACTCTCGATGAGGCTGACTGCCTCCTCGACGGTCGTCGGTTCGTGGTGTTCGAATCGTGCTGCTTTCATAGTACGTTCCGTAGCCGCTGTGTGACGCCGCTCTCGCTCTCCTCGATCGTAATCTGTGTCTCGAAGGCCCGGTCTGCGACCACCGCGGGATCGGCCTCCGGCAGGGTCTCGAGGCCCTCATCGGCCTCGTAGTCCTCGTATTCCATTTTTATATCCTGCTCCTATGTGAGTTCTAAGACTCGTTGCACACAGACGAAATACATCACAATAAATGTTAGTGGTTGTCACGCAAACAGCCGTACTGTCGGGGAAACTGCGGTTCGGGCTACTCGTCCCGGACTCGGAGCAGTATCTCGCCGTCGACGACGTGCCACTCAACGGTGTCGCCCTCCGCCACGTCGAGGAAGTTCCGGACCGGCTTCGGGATGGTCGTCAGGTACTTCTCCGAGACTTTGGTGTCGGTGAGATGTCCCATAGTTCGCGCTTAGTGGACTCATAGTCTAACCGGGGAAAGAATGTTTGGGAAGCGACATGGCTTGCACGGCGGGGACACCGTTCACCCGCTGGGGGCCGTCGTGGGGAGCGATGGGCTACCCGTGGGTCCCGGTTCGCGCCCCTTCCCACTGGTGGACCCCACTCTTGGAGAGTTTGTCGACGGCCGACGGGGACGGCGCCGCGCGCCGGAGCACCGGGCCGACGAGGTACTCGCCCTCGCCCGCCTCGACGAGCATCTCCCGGTCGGTCATCGTCTCCAGAATGTCTCTGACCGTGCGTTCCCGCCCGTCGACGAGGTTTGCCTCCTCGACGATACTTTCGACGTCGACCCGCCCCCGCGTCAGGGCGAGCTTGATCGCGGCAACCCACGCGGGTTCCCGGTTCAGCTCCCGACACATCGTAGCCTGTCTTTCAGGTGTGGCCCGGCTGTAATATACGTACCGCTGCTGGCAGAAACTGGATGCGACGAGTGAGAGGGTTCTCTCAGCGGATTCCCGAACGGTGTCGGTCGGGGCGCCCTCTGTGCCCGTCGCTCAGATGACGCGGTTTTGCAGGTAGTCGAGGTGCTTCGCGTTGTAGACGATCTTTACCTCGTCTTCCGCCGGTGACCCGATGCAGGTCAGACGGACGTTCTTCTCCTCGACTTCCTCGTCCGAGAGGATCTGCTGCATGTCCATGTCGATCTCACCCTCGATGACGATAGCGGCGCAGTTCGCACACGCGCCGGCACGACACGAGAACGGCCAGTCGTACCCCTGTGCCTCGGCGGCTTCGAGGATGTACTCGCCCTGGTTGACGTCGAGGACACCGTAATCCTCGTCGTCGAGACCTGCGTCGGCTGCGGTCTCGAAGATGTCTTCGTCGTACATGTCCCAGCCCTGGTCGTCGACAACTTCGTAGTTGAGGTATTCGACGGTTGGCATCACACGGGTGTTCACACCCCTCCCGGTTAGACTTTGCTGTTTGGTCGGGGGTTCACAGCCGGGGTCTGGCTGTGACTACGGCTTCCAGATCGCGGTGACGGTTACCTCGTCGGTCTCGACGGTGCCGTATTCGTATCCGCGGTCCTCGAGTTGCGGGTAGAGGTGCTGTGGGGCGCGGTCGTTGAGCTGGATCAGCACCACGTCATCGTCCATCTCAGCCAGCGTCTCCAGCGTCTCTGTGAGCGGCGCCGGCGGCCCCATCCCCCGGACGTCGAGGCGTTCCGTCGGGGCATCGGCGGGCAGGTCAACCTCCTCACGGACCGCGGCTTCGGGATCGCTGACTGTCATACCTCCCGTAACTCTGCCACCGTCCCAACGCTTGCGTCGAACACGTTCGGGGATGTCGAAAGGGAATGTGGGCCGCTATCCCCCACATGGGCGCGATTCCCGGGGGCGTCGAGACCGACCGGCAGCCGCCAATGTCGATCCCACTCCGGCACTTCGTCGTCGGGCTGGGCTTTCTGGTCGCCGGTGCCTTCCTCGGCCTCGGGACAGTCGCGGGCGCAATTCCCGGGTTGACGGCGCTCGCTCACGTCCACCTGTTGCTGGCCGGCTGGGTCTGTCTCACCATCATGGGCGCGATGACGCAGTTCGTCCCGGTCTGGTCGGGCGTCAGCCTGTACTCGCGTCGGCTTGCCAGCGCACAGCTGACCCTCGTGGCAGTCGGCCTGTCCGGGTTCGTCGCCAGCCTCCTCCTCGATTCCCTGTCCTGGCTGATCCCGTTCGGCGGTCTGATGGCCCTCGGATTCTGGGTGTTTGTCTACAACCTCCTCCGAACGATGGCTCCGATCGACGACTACGACGTCACCGAGCGCCACTTCCTGTACTCGGCCGGGTTTTTCCTCCTGGTGACGACGCTTGGGCTTGTCCTCGCCATCGACTTCACGACGCCTGTCTTTGCGTTCCTCCCGGTTCAGCGGGCGGGCGTCGTGGCCTCACACGCGACGCTCGCGGTCTTTGGCGCCGTCCTCACGGCGGTCTACGGCGCGCTCTACCAGCTTGGAACCATGTTCACACAGACCGAACTACACCGCGTCGACGAGATTCTGCGCCGGGTCGAGGAGAGCGGCCATCCAGCCGGGGTCGCCCTTCTGGCAGCCGGCCGGTTCGGGGGCGTGGCCTCCGTGGCCGGAATCGGCGCCGGCCTGATCCTCGTCGCGGCGCTTTCGGTCAGCGTCGTTCTCGGCCGGAAGCTCTACGAGATGCGCGTCGACCGGGCGCCGATGCACACGCGGTATGCGGTCGCAGTCCTGTCCCTGCCGCTGTGGGCACTCCTCACGGCGCCGGCTTGGCTGACGGACCCGACGGGACGGGAACACCTGCTTGGCTCTGCCGGGGCCGCACACCTCCTCGTCCTCGGCGCGGTCGGGTTCGTCGTCCTCGGGACGCTGTACCACGTCGTCCCGTTCATCGTCTGGGTCCACCGCTACAGCGACCGCCTCGGGTTCGAGGATGTCCCGATGGTCGACGACCTCTACGACGACCGCCTCGCAGCCGCGGATGCGACGCTTCTGGCTGTCGGGACCGCAGTTCTCGTCGCCTCGGAGTGGTTCGGGCTGTCGGTGCTGGCTCGTGGTGCTGGCGGCGCGATGATAACCCTCGGTGTCGCCGTCTTCGCGGCGAACATGCTGCTGGTCGTTCGGACCCACAGCCCCCACTCACTGGTGGGGCTCTTCTCCTGATACTGACAGCTATAACGTCGTGCAGACAGCGGTCAGCCTTTTCAGCGGGGAACACGTACCGTCGGTATGGCTGTCAATCCGGAAGACACCGACGGGAACGACGACGGGTGGCGCTTCTCGCTCGAGGACATCGAGGAGCGAGACGGGAGCGACCAGGAGGACGACGAGGAAGGCGGAAATGTCGCCGGGTCGTTCAGCCCCGCCGACGAGATCGAGTCCGGCGACATCGACCTGGAGAACGCGCTGTTCGTACTCTTCGGGGTCGCGATCGCCGTTGCGGGGTTCGCGGGATTCGTGAACATACTGCCCTGATCAGAACCCGGTCGGGAAGCGAAGTATTCACTACGGGTGCTTTCTAACACCTGTCTATGACAGATACCGACGGGGGCGTTTCCCGACGAGGATTCCTGCGAACTGCGGCAGGCACGGCAGGGGCGACGGCCGTAGCGGCGGGGGCAAGCAGCGGGGCGCTGGCTCAGGAGGCGCCCTACGACGGATATCTCTCGGATGATGACACCTTCGACGGGACGACCGCCGACATGACCGGCCAGGACGAGGTCACGATCACCGTCGGCGCACAGGGCAACGACGGCGCGTTCGCGTTCGACCCGTCGGCGATCCAGGTCACCCCCGGGACGACGGTCGTCTGGGAGTGGACTGGCGAGGGCGGCTCGCACAACGTCGTCGACGAGGACGGCAACTTCGAGAGCGAACTGGTCGCCGACGAGGGTCACACGTTCGAGTACACCTTCGAGGAAGAGCGGGTGTTCAGATACTTCTGTACCCCGCACAAGGCACTCGGCATGAAGGGCGTGGTCGCGGTCGGCGACACCGCCGAAGAAGGCGCTGGCGACGGCGGTGATGGCAGCGGTGGCGACGCTGGCGACGGTGGCGATGGCGGCGACGGCGGCGACGCTGGCGACGGCGGCGGTGGCGGCGGCACGCCGGATTTCGGCGGCTACCTCGACGACG